>CAYRQY010000023.1:0-18549 GCA_964426435.1 uncultured Rikenellaceae bacterium
TCTGAGCCCTGAGCCCTGAGCCCTGAGCTAACAGACAGAAGGAAGAAGCAGTTGCAATAATAAGAATCTAATGATGAGGCGACTATTTAATCCCGGACTCTTTCAGGGCCGGCTGACTTACCGGAATTATTTCGAGGGATGGTACTTCAAACACGTATCATCCGACCTGGAAAATGTTCTGTCATTCATTCCCGGAATATCTTTATCTCAGGGGGATTCTCACTCATTCATTCAGATAATCAACGGTATAACCGGAGAAACGGAGTACATTGAATATCCGTTGGAAAAGTTCTACTGGGACAAAAAGAGAATATTCGTTAAGGTTGGTGACTCAGTGTTCTCCGACAGCCACATCGATTTGAATATCAGCAGTAATGGTCAGACCATCCGGGGAAGTGTCCGGTACGATGATATAACACCATATCCGAAAAGAGCCTTTGCCCCGGGGATAATGGGCTGGTATTCATTTGTTCCATTCATGGAATGCAAACACGGAGTCGTTTCTGTAAATCACGGGTTGTCGGGCAGCCTGAAAATAAACGATGACCACATTGATTTTTACGGGGGTAAGGGCTATATCGAGAAGGACTGGGGCACCTCATTCCCGGAGGCATGGATCTGGATGCAAAGCAATAATTTCGCAACACCGGGTACATCATTCATGCTGTCGGTAGCCAAGATACCATGGCTTGGCCGATACTTCACCGGGTTGATCTCTTTCCTTTACCTCAACGGAAAATTCCATCTCTTCAGCACTTACAACAATTCCTCATTTTCAGGTGTGAATTATGACGGCAGCAGGCTCGGAATAATACTGATGAACAGTGAGATGACTCTTGAGATAACCGCAATCAAGAACCTGTCGGGTGAGCTTCGGGCACCAAAAACGGGCAAAATGTCGCGGCACATCAAGGAAAGCATCGACTCGGAACTGGTTTTGAAGCTCTATGACCGTAATAAGGTGACCCTATGGGAAGATACCGGAAAAAGAGCCGGCCTGGAGATCATCGACAGGATATTTGAATATATATAACCCCGCCGTTCCTGAAACTTTTGTCCTGTGACTTTTGTCTTTTATCTTGTGTTTTGTGACTTTTGTCCTGTGACTTTTGTCTTGTGACTTTTGTCTTTTATCTTCTCTTCATCCTCTTGTTCTTCAACCCTTTCACTATAAGATAAGCCACAAAGATAGCACCCAGCACAATAAGTATCGGACCCAGGTAGGGGAATATCTGTTCCCTGATCTCATAGAGGAAATAACCAATCACTGCAAGGATTATGTTCCAGATTCCGGCCCCGGCAACAGTATATATTATAAAGGGTTTCAGGTTCATTTCCGCCAGTCCCGCCGGTATGGAGATTAGCTGCCTGACCGCCGGAACAAGCCTTCCTATGAATGTGGATGATTTCCCGTTTTTCAGAAAGTAATCCTCGGCGTGCTGCACCTTTTCAGCCGACAGGAGAAGCATTCTGCCGACAGGAGAGCCGGCAAGCTTGTAAACAATCGGACGACCGAGGTATTTCGCCAGGTAATAATTTATGAGGGCGCCTGCCAGGGCCCCGACCGTTCCTGCAAGCACGACCCCGAAGATACTGAGGTTTCCCTGGGCTGCCTTGTAGGCTGCAAAAGGTATAACCGCTTCAGAGGGAAAAGGTATAAATGAACTCTCAATGGTCATCAGCAACGCCACTGTGAAATAGTTCAGGTGCGTCATATACCAGTCAAGTACCGAATGAAACAGTTCCATATCTGATCACTTCCTGTAATTAATTATTAAAACGCTCAAAGATATGGGTTCCGCCTCAAAATCAATACTCCTTCCCTTAACGGCAACCTGTTTTTTTGAGGGGTATATCAGTTTTGGGCTTGAAATGCTGTTAAAGTCGTACAGGTCCCCTGAAGTTAAGAGCTCAACATCAGCAGTTTTGGCAGGCGTGACTCCTTCAATCGCCAGTCTGAGCTTCCTTGCAGATTTTGACGAATTGACGAGTTTGATATAGATATTTCCATTTTGCTGATCAATTACGGCGCTTGCATAAAGACTGTCGGCACCGGTAAGCGGCAACCCGGCGCTGAGGGCAGGTACCGTATGGGTTCCGCTGTAGTTTGAAAAGAGTTTATGGACATAGTAGTTAGGCGTTCCTGCAACATTAAGGTTATCGAACCAGATGAGGTCGGGCCTCCACTGCCATGCCTCCACATGAGCCAGCAGGGGAGCATACGAGGCCATGTGAACGATATCGGCGTTGCGCTCAAGTCCCGTCATAAAGGCAGCTTCTGCCAGGGCACTGAACCATGAGTTGCGCGACTCCGGATCTTCAGCCTCCCTTCCGTGTGCCGCATACTCACCTGCAAATATTTTCGGACCTGTCCTGTCGTAATTATCGTATCTCGTTGCATTGGAAAGGAACCATTCTGGACGCATGTAATAGTGTTCATCAACAAGATCGGGCCGGAGTTTTCTCAGCTCCTTCCAGGCATAATCAAAATAATCTCCCGATGCATACGGTCCCGAACCCGAAACTATCATGATTTCAGGATGTTTCTCCTTAAGAACATTTTCAAATATTCTGTAACGTTCAAAATACTGCTCTTCCCACTGCTCATTGCCTATCCCCATGTATTTGAGGTTAAAAGGTTCAGGATGGCCCATCGACGCCCTGAGCCTGCCCCACTCCGATGTAACGGGACCATTCGCGAACTCTATCAGATCCAGAGCATCCCGGATATATGGATCCAGCTCCTCAAGGGGCACAACCTCGGCCGCGTTAAACTGGCACGACATTCCGCAATTGAGGATTGGCAGAGGCTCGGCGCCGAGATCTTCAGCCAGCTGGAAATATTCAAAGAATCCCAGCCCGAATGTCTGAAAATAATCGGGTGTCTGCCTGTTTCTTATTTCAACATTCCATCTGTTCATAATCATCTTGCGTGCCTCAACCGGCCCGACGGTGGTTTTCCACTGGTAACGGTTAGCAAGGTCGCGGCCTTCAACGATACAACCCCCCGGAAAGCGCAGGAAGCCCGGCTTAAGACCGGCGATCATCTCAACAATATCCTTTCTTAATCCTCCCGGCCTCCCCTTCCAGGTGTCGGAAGGGAAAAGAGATACCATGTCGATGTCTATCCTGCCGCTTCCGCTGAACATAAGTCTCAGCCTGGCTTTTGGCTCTGTTTCTGCTGCCGTGAAAGAGATCCTGTGTGTCATCCATTCATTGCCGAACCCCTGCATCTTCGCACTCCCTATTAATTTTCCGTCGGGACCGGTCAGTTCAATTGCAAGGCTTATTGCTGCATTGTCAGGCGTCCTGGCACTGACAGAAAAATCATACTTCTCCCCCTTCCTGATACCCATGCCCCTGAAGCCCTCATTCACCAGTCCGAAGGCACCGTCGGGGGCATCCACAACGATATAAATATACCTTGGATTTGACTCGTTTGCAGGTGTATAGAAGGTTGGAACCACCCTTCCGTCACCCTTCTCCCTTACCTGCCTCCAGCCCATAAGGGGAAGCGAAAACTCAAAAGATCTGTTCTTTACAAGTTCTGCGTAAAGACCGCCATCAGCAGCGAAATTAATATCCTCAAAAAAAACTCCCCACATTGTGGGTTTGATCTCAGCAACAGGCTTGCCTGCCATTACCCTGATCTCAGTTACCGGTTGTGCGGCAGCATACAGGAGTGCTAATAATAACACGCTCATGATGAGACACTTTCTGCAAATAGATTTCATTTTATAAGGATTAACAGTTTTATGAACAGAGGCAGGATTCTATTTGATTCCCAATATATGATTATTGGGATATTTATCCAAATCACAGGTCCGTATATATCTCAATCATATTCCTTATATTGCGTCAAAAAGTTACCGACTCTGACATAAACAGGAAACTATATGGACATTAGAAGAACATTCGACCTGCTTGAACGCTACAGGGAAAACTTCAGCAAGGAAGATGCCCTTTGTTATAAGCACAACGGAATATGGATAAAATACAGCACCCGGCAGTATATTGAATACTCTGAGTTTTTCAGCCGGGGATTGTACGAATATGGTCTGCGGAAGGGCGATAAGGTAATTACAGTATCAGCAAACAGACCTGAATGGAACTTCGCCGATATGGGAATGGCGATGGCAGGTGTTGTGCATGTGCCTGTTTTTACATCCCTTTCGGACAAGGAATACCAATACATCATCGAAAACTCCGGTGCTGCAATGATCCTCGTTTCAGACAGCAAGCTGTTCAGGACACTGAACGATGTTATTACCGGGCAGGGGCTTTCTGTTAAGATCTTCTCCTTTGATAATGTCGAAGGGGCTACGAGCTGGATCGAAATCATCGAAAAAGGGAAATCCTGCCGCGAACAGACCCTGAAGGACCTGGAAGCAATCAAAAAGAGCATAACAGAGCAGGATCTGGCAACTCTCATCTATACCTCGGGCACTACAGGCAAATCGAAGGGGGTAATGCTCACACATAAGAACCTTGTAAGCAATTTCCTTGCTGCGGCCGATGTATTCAGGCTAAGGCCATCCGACAAGTTTCTCAGCATCCTGCCACTCTGCCACGTTGGAGGCAGACTTGGCAACTACCAGACCCAGTACAGCGGCAGCAGCATCTACTATGCCGAAAGCATGGGCACAATAGCCGTAAACATGCAGGAGGTGAAACCCGATGGGTTCGATGCCGTTCCCCGGATACTCGAAAAATTTTATAATGTCATTATTTCAAAGGGAAAGAACCTGTCGGGCATTAAGAAACATATCTTTTTCAGCGCCGTGAGTATGGGGCTGAAATATAAACCATTTGGTGAAAACGGCTGGTTATACAGGCAGAAGCACAGGCTGGCCGATAAACTGGTATTCAGCAAATGGCGTGCAGCCCTTGGTGGTAATGTCAGGCTGGTGGGGTGCGGGGGAGCCAGCCTTAACCCCAGGATAGAAAGGATCTTCTGGGCTGCCGGAATTAATATAATCAACATGTACGGTCTTACTGAAACCTCCCCCATAATTACCATAAACAGAAATGAAAAAGGCAAGGTCAGACTGGGTTCGGTTGGCATGACGATAGAGGGTGTGGAGGTAAAAATTGCCGACGACGGAGAGATTCTGTGCAAGGGGCCTAATGTAATGGCCGGTTACTACAATGATCCGGAACTGACCGCCTCGGTCTTCGACGATGACGGGTGGTTCAGGACAGGCGATATCGGACACATGGAGGAGGGGAAGTTCCTTATGGTGACCGACAGGAAGAAAGAGATCTTCAAGCTGTCAAACGGCAAATTCATAGCACCTCAGGTAATCGAGAACATTTTCAAGGAGTCTCCGGGTATTGACCAGCTGATGGTGATAGGAGAACATGAGAAGTTTGCCAGTGCCCTCATCTCACCTAACTTCAAATACTTTGATGAATGGAAATCAACGAAAAACATTTCCTTCTCGAACAATGAAGAGCTTATCCATCTTCCCGCTGTACACTCCTTTTTCTCCGAAGAGGTTGAAAAGTTCAACAAGAGGCTGAATCCTCCCGAGAGAATTCAGAGATTCAGGCTGGTGAAGGATGAGTGGACCCCGGCATCGGGAGAGCTCTCTCCCACCCTTAAACTGAAAAGGCAATATATTCACGAAAAGTACAGGTCGCTGATCAGCCAGGTATATATGAAATAGAGCACAAAAAGTGTTTAAATCGGGGAAATGGAATTGGTAAAAGTTACCGGAAGACGCACGGAGGATCTCTTTCTCGACACCGCGCGTGTGATTTACAGGAATGACAATTCATGGATTTGTCCTCTGGATAATTCAATCAGGGCTGTATTCGATCCCTCAAGGAACACTTACTTCAGGCACGGTGAGGCCGACAGGTGGATCCTTCTTGATGAAGGCGGAAGGCCTGCGGGCCGTGTGGCTGCCTTTACAGACCGTCGAACGGCAAATTCAAACGAACAGCCGACAGGAGGCATGGGTTTTTTTGAGTGCATTAACAACAGGGATGCTGCCTTTCTCCTCTTCGCCACCGCCCGCGACTGGCTGAGCAGCCGCGGCATGGAGGCAATGGACGGCCCGATCAACTTTGGCGAGACTGACAAGTTCTGGGGACTGCTTGTTGACGGCTTCACCCCTCCTGCCTTTGAAATTGCCTATAATCCGCCTTACTACCAGGAATTATTTGAAGCGTACGGTTTCAATACCTACTATAACATGGAGGGATTCCATCTCGATCTGAAAAAGCCTCTCCCCGAAAGATTTGCCAGGATTGCAGAGTGGGTTGTAAAGAAACCCGGGTATGAATTCCGGCATTTCACCTGGAAGGAGGAAGATAAATATGTGAATGAGTTTACTCAGGTCTTTAATGAAACATGGTCATCCTTCAAACCCGATTTTGAACCTATTGATCCGCAATATGTCAGGAACTTCCTGAAAAAGGGAAAGCCAATCCTCGACGAAGAGTTCATGTGGATGGCTTATTACGAGGGGAACCCCATAGGGATCTATCTTATGGTGCCCGATGCCAACCAGATACTAAGGCACCTGAACGGCAAGATGCACATTATCAATGGCATAAGATTTCTATGGTACAAAAAGAGAAATACCAATACCAGGGCGAGGGGAATGCTGATGGGTGTTGTTCCGAAATTCCAGGGGCTCGGAATCGAATCGGGTTTTATCCTCAATATTGAAAAAACACTCAAGGGAAAGCCGCATTACAACGAAATTGAGTTTACCTGGGTAGGAGACTTCAATCCGAGAATGAGAAAGATATTTATCTCGGTTGGCTGCATCCCTGCTAAAAAATATAAAACATACAGGTACCTCTTCGACAGAACCAAAGAATTTAAGAGGTATCCCATAGTGAAAGGATAAAAGTCAGAAGTTTTATGAAATACGACGCAATAATAATCGGGGCCGGGCTCGGCGGATTAACGGCCGGAGCCAAGCTGGCAAAGGAAGGCATGAAGGTGCTCGTGGTGGAACAGCACTCAAAACCAGGCGGTTGTGCAACAACATTCCAGAGAGGGGATTTCACCTTTGAGGCAGGCCTGCACGAGATGGATGGTCCCTCCCCCGGTGATATGAAAACCAGGGTATTCAGCGAACTGGAGGTCTTTGATAATGTAAACTTTTTGAAGGTGCCTGAATTCTACCACTTTATAAACGGCAGGGTGAAAATTACAATTCCACACGATCCGGTGATGGCTGCAACAATCCTGAAAGATGCTTTCCCGGGGGAAAGTGCGGGTATTGATACCTACTTCAGCAGGCTGCTGAATCCCAAGAGAAAAGGACCGGGCGAAGAGGCCCTGCAGGATACAAGCGTGGGGGAATATCTCGATTCAATTATCGGCAACGAAGACCTGAAGCTGGTACTGCTTGGCAACCTGGGTTACTTCCACGACGATCCGTACTCATTATCGCTGGCCTACTATTCTGCGGCGCAGGGGAGCTATTACAGGAACGGAGCCAGTTTTATCAAAGGCGGTTCACAGGCATTGTCTGACCATCTGGCCGGATTCATCAGAAAACACGGAGGTGAAGTGGTTTTTAACAGTCTCGTTACACAGATATTCGAGGAAAACGGAAATCTGGCCGGCGTAAAATATGAAAGAAGGAACAGCAGGGGCTCCGAACCGGCGGTTGCGGTCTATGGAAAAGAGATTATTGCCAATGCCGCACTTCCTGCGATTGCAGAGTTACTGCCCGAAACCCGGGGCAAAATTCTGAAGGAAGAGATAAAAAGCCTTAAGCCGGGAGCTTCACTGTTAACGGTCTATTTCGGATTTAATGGTCTGCTTAAAGATATTGGCAATCAGTACTATTCAACGTTTGTTTTCGACTCTTCAGTCAGGAACCAGGCTGATATAATAAAAAACAACCACGGGGATTTCAGTGCGAGAAGCTTTGCCTTTGTCGATTATGGCATGACAGGATCTGGCCTCACCCCGGCCGGAAAGAGCGTGGGTGCCCTTTGCTGCATTGATTACCCTGAAGACTGGGAGAATCTCCCAAAAGCGGAATACCGCGCAAGGAAAAAGAGGGTGACAGAGATTTTCCTCGGCAGGCTTGAGACCCTGATACCCGGAATAACCGGCCTGACAGCCTGCAGCGAAGCGGGGACTTCCCTCACTGTCAGGAGATATACCCTGAATCCGGGCGGTGCCGTTTACGGCTTCGCGCAACACCCTGGAAAACCGGTGCCGGATATATCTGCTGTTTCCGGCAATCTCCACATCGCATCGGCCTGGGGTAAAACAGGCGGCGGCTTTTCAGGTGCAATACTGGGGGGCTACCTGACTGCTTTCAATATTCTCAGGAAAAGGTGAGCCGGCTCTGATCAGTGCAAGCATCTCAGGAACTTGCATTTCCTGCATCAGGCCATTCTTCTGATCCTTTCATCTTCCGGCTGGTCGGATGTTATTGGCACCTGCTCTACGATGGTATTTGTATAATCCAGCTTCAGCGCTTTTATATCGCTAATGCTCAGGTATTTTGTTATGCCGTTAAGCGCCAGGGTTATCTTCTCCCAGTTAGATAACCTCATATCGCGGGGCATGATCCTCTCGATGAGGATAAACCTGAAATCGCCGGGAAACTCATGCTTTTTGAGCGATTCATAAGCGCTCTCCAGCTTTATCTCCCCCGTGCTGACCAGGTCTTCAAGCACCTCACGGAAATAGATGTTTATTTTCGGCTCAATCTTGAAACCGATATGAAAATCGATCCTTATCAGTATGCCCGGGATAATATGGTTTACCTGGTATTCGAACCTGTCGGGCTCTTCCACCCTGTTGACATGAAGAAACCAGTAGGTGTCGGCTCTCTTTGGCTGCCTGTGAAAAATCGAATAGATCACTTTCGACTCTACCTGGTCGTGCCTGTTCGCCCTGATGATATAAACCAGATTGGTCGCTGTTTTTGGCACGCTCTCATCCTTGGAAAGGTCCCTGAACAGGTCCGTATACTTGTTCAGATCGGCAAAGGAGATATACCTGTTCTTTATCTTCCTTCCGAAATACCATCCGTACATAAGGGAAAAAAAGGCTCCTCCAAGAATGATGGTAACCCATCCGCCCTGCACTATCCTGTAAAGATATGCAATCAGGTAACTGACTTCGGTGGTCAGAAAGACCATCAGGAAAAGCAGCACGAGCCTGTGATTGACTCCCGTATTGTAAAGATAGAGTGAAAGAAGAAGGGTAGTCATCAGCATCGGAATGATAACCGACAGACCATATGGAGTCACCATAGCCTCAGAATTCCTGAAGACCACCACGGCGACACTGCAGGCTATCCAGAGGAACCAGTTGATCAGCGGTATATAGACCTGTCCCTTCTGCTCTGTAGGATGAAAGACCCTTACTTTAGGCCAGAAATTAAGGGACATTGCCTCGCTGAGCATCGTATAGGTTCCCCGTATCAGTGCCTGGCTGGCTATTATGGCTGTTGCAGTTGCAATAAGTATCCCGGGTATAAGCAGCCAGCCCGGCATTATCCCGAAAAAAGGATTTATGCCCACTCCGGACTCACCCTGCATCAGCATCCATGCCCCCTGGCCGAAGTAATTGATTATCAATACAATCTTGACAACCACCCAGGTTGTTTTGAGCCTCTTTGTACCTGTCTGACCAAGATTTGAATAGAGCAGTTCGGCCCCGGCGGCAGAAAGAAATATGGCACCAAGCAGAAGGAAGCCTCCCGGATATTCTGACATCAGCCTGAACGCATAAGCAGGATTCAGGGCCTTCAGCACATCGGGAAGCTGTACGATCCCGATTAAGCCCGTTACTGTCAGCAGAAGAAACCAAATCACTATTACCGGACCTATGGTAACCTTCAGAACGCCCGAGCCGAACTGCTGTATAAAAAAACAGAGTGCAAAAGTCAGGAGTACCAGGGGTATCACCGGGAAGGCCGGATTGAGGATCTTAATGCCCTCGAGGGAAGATGTCACAGTTATTGCGGGCATTATGATCGCATTTGCAAGCAGTGCTCCTGCCGCAATCATCGTGAGAACTGCCAGCCACGAAGTTTTGTGTTTTATCAGGGTGAAAAGCGCAAAAATACCACCCTCGCCCTTATTGGTCGCCGAGGAAGCAATCAGTATATATTTAATGGTGGTTTGCAGGGTAAGGGTCCAGAAAATACCTGACAGCGAGCCGTATATCAGCAGTTCATCGAAGCCCCTGCTTCCTGCCTCAACCGCCTTCAATACGTACAGGGGACTTGTGGCCAGGTTCGCAAATACGATACCAAGGGTGGTTAACACACCCGTAACGGCAAGATTCCTAATGCTGGTGTCAAGGTTTGCCCTATTCATCTTAAAATCCCCCGGTCAGTTTGGATGAACTCTGGTACCAGAGGGCTGGAAAACGTCAAATTTAGTAATTTAAAGACATGAAAACCTCCGTTTAACGATTTAATTAATTATATTTCCTGCTGCTGAAAATGACCTGCCATGACAAGGAAATCGTTTATCCTGGTCTTTCTGATACTTTTACCAGTACGGGCAATCAACCAGGAAACCGTTAAAGAAGCTGATCCCGTTTCCATTCTGTTCATCGGCGACATAATGGGGCACGATACCCAGATCAGGTCGGCGTACAACAGCAAGACCGGATCTTACGATTACAACAGCGTATTCAGCTATATTAAAAATGAGATATCTGAGGCAGACATCACCGTGGCCAACCTCGAAGTGACGCTTGCAGGTCCCCCTTATACCGGTTATCCCAGGTTCAGTTCACCGGCAGCGCTTGCATCGGCCTGCCTCAATGCAGGCATCGACTGCCTTGTTACTGCAAATAATCATGCGGCAGACCGCGATACTCAAGGGATAATCAGAACTATTCACACTCTCGACAGCATCGGGATCCTCCATACCGGAACCTTCAGGAACGAAGCTGACAGAAACACAAGGAATCCGCTGATGATAAACAGGGGAGGTTTAACAATAGCTCTTCTAAGTTATACCTACGGCACAAACGGTATAAGAGTCAGGGAGCCCGCGATAGTCAACATGATCGATAAAACCATTATAGCCAAGGATATAAACAGGGCGAAAAGCAGGGAGCCGGATCTCGTAGTGCTTTTCCTCCACTGGGGAACAGAATATGAATCCACTCCTTCACAGGAGCAGTCAGACCTTGCCGAATACCTCTTCTCACATGGTGCCGACCTGATAATAGGTTCACATCCGCATGTTCTCCAGAGAATGGTGTGGACAAAGGGTGACTCTGAAGGGAAAGAGAGGTTCCTCGTCTATTCCCTGGGCAACTTTGTCTCGAACCAGAGAAAATTCAGGACGGATGGCGGTGCGATGGTAAGGGTTAATCTCACCAGGCAGAATGACCGGTGGACAATACGGGATGCAGGATTCTACCTGACATGGGTTTACAGCCCCTTTGAGGGGGACGGGAGGGGATTCTATATCCTGCCATGCTCGAAATTTGAAAAGATCCCCGAGTTTTTCAGTAACCCCGCCGACTATGATCAGATGAGGGCTTTTGCCAAGGACTCCAGGAGCCTTCTATATAATGAGAACCTGAATATACCCGAATATTTGTACGAAGATAACGCCTGGAGGTTGTATCATTGAATAATTGTTAGCTTTGCATAAAGATTTTACCATTATGAGTTACGATTACAACACACAGCGGAAGAAGATGGTCCTGCCCGAATATGGAAGGAACGTTCAGAAAATGGTTGACCATATCAAAACCATAAAGGACAGGGACGAGAGGAACAGGGCGGCAAAGACCATTATTCAGATAATGGGCAATCTCAATCCACATCTTCGCGATGTAGGTGATTACAAGCATAAGCTCTGGGATCACCTCGCGCTCATAGCTGATTTCGAACTCGATATTGATTCCCCGTATCCTGCACCTGAACAGTCAAAATTCACGGAAAAGCCTAACCAGATTCCTTACCAGCAGGGAGATATCCGGTATCTTCATTATGGGCGGATTATCAATCTTATGATAGATGCCGCGATAGAAATGGAGGAAGGTGATGAAAAGGAGTACCTCACCACACTCATAGTAAACCAGATGAAGAAATCATATATCACCTGGAACAGGAGCCAGGTGAGCGATGAGGTGATAATCAGTGACATGAATTATCTCTCGGGAGGCCGGCTCAAAATTACCGAAGGCGTCAGGATACTTGAAGCCAGGGAGCTGGTGCCGCCTGTGAAGAAACCACCCCAGCCGGTTAAGAAACATGGCAAGCAGCAGGGTAAACAGTTCATCAAGAAAAAAGGACACAACCGTCATTGATGGGAACATTCGTTGTTCAGGGGGGAGCCCGGCTGAGAGGGGAAATAACCCCGCAGGGATCCAAGAACGAGGCCCTGCAGGTCATTTGCGCAACTCTCCTTACCCCGGAAAAAGTTACCATTACCAACATTCCGGACATCAGTGATGTCAGCAGGCTTATTGAACTTGTCAGCTCACTGGGGGTAACCGTAACAAGGGAATCATCCTCAGTAATGAGTTTCGAAGCACGAAGTATCGATCCTGAGTACATGCAGACTTCTGAATTCCGCAAAATGAGCATGAGCATAAGGGGATCGATAATGGTTGTGGGACCCCTTCTTGCCCGGTTCGGGAAAGCATTTATCCCCAGGCCGGGAGGCGACAAGATAGGCCGCAGGAGGGTTGACACACATTTTGCCGGATTCATGAAGCTTGGCGCCAGTGTGGAATTTGATACCGCTGACCTCTTCTTCAGGGCAGAAGCCAGAAAACTCACGGGAACTTACATTCATCTCGACGAAGCCTCGGTCACCGGTACCGCGAATATTATTATGGCAGCGGTTCTGGCCGGCGGAAGAACAACAATCTACAATGCCGCATGTGAACCCTACATACAGCAGCTTTGCAGGATGCTGACATCAATGGGAGCAAAGATTGAAGGGACCGGATCGAATCTGCTTCATATTGACGGAACAGAAGGCCTCCATAGCTGCGTTCATCAAATCCTGCCCGATATGATTGAAACAGGATCGTTTATCGGACTTGCAGCAATGACCGGATCGGAGATCACCATCAGGAACGTTTCATACGACAATCTCGGCATTATACCCGATTCGTTCCGGAGACTGGGCATCAGGCTCGAGAGAAGAGGAGATGATATCTATATCCCGCAACAGGAACATTATGAGATTGAGACCTTTATGGATGGATCTATCCTTACCGTTGCGGATGCCATCTGGCCGGGCCTCACTCCCGACCTGATAAGCGTGATGCTTGTCACCGCAACCCAGGCCAGGGGAGCGGTGCTTATTCATCAGAAGATGTTTGAAAGCAGGCTCTTCTTCGTTGACAAGCTTATTGACATGGGGGCTCAGATAATTCTGTGTGATCCACACAGGGCAACAGTAATAGGCCTCGACAAAATGATCAGGCTCAGGGGAACAACCATGTCATCGCCCGATATCAGAGCCGGCGTGGCATTGCTCATTGCTGCACTATCTGCCGAAGGTACAAGTGTGATCCATAACATTGAACAGATCGACCGGGGCTATGAAAACATCGAAGTACGGCTCAATGCCCTCGGAGCCCGTATAGAAAGAAAGGCGTAGAGTCATTGGAATGACAATTTGTCAAGAACCCTTAAATGGCAGATAATTTGATCACCTAAGAAAACCAAACTGTAATTCTTTTAATGATGATATCGAAAAAGCGAGCAGACCAGGAGGAACATAAAAAGAAAAAACAGGATCAACCTACTGATAATAAAGAAGCTACACATAATAGAACTGCCGGGGGCGGCGGGCAGGATAAGGAAGCAGCCGGAACTGGCACCGAAGAAAAAGAGATAGCCTCCGCTGTTGAACAGGAGACAGCACCTGACAAATTGATTCAGGGGAAAGAGGAACTTGCAGAAAAACTGGCAGAGATGCAGGACAAATATCTACGGCTTTCGGCAGAATTTGACAATTACAGGAAACGAACCCTTCGGGAGAAGATTGACCTTTCAAAGTATGCGGGCGAGACAATTCTCAAGGGCATACTGCCTTTTATGGATGATTTCGAAAGGGCGCTCAGACATATGGACACCACCGATAATACCAGCGCGGTAAAGGAGGGCATAAACCTTATTTATCAGAAGCTTACGGATTTCCTTAAGACTAACGGGGTAAAAGAGATTGATTGTGAGAACGGTGCCTTTAACGTTGATCTGCACGAAGCGGTTGGTATGGTGCCTGCCGGTAAAGAAGAGAAGAAAGGTAAGGTTGTTGAGGTGGTAATGAAGGGCTATTACCTGAACGACAAGGTTATAAGGCATTCAAGGGTCCTTATCGGGGAATAATGCAGTTTCGTCTTCGAAAAGGCAGGAGCTAAAATCAGAGAGGGATGGAAAAGAGAGATTTTTATGAAGTTCTGGGTGTAACAAAGGAAGCCACGAAAGAGGAGATCAAGAAGGCTTACCGGAAACAGGCTTTGAAGTTTCATCCCGACAAGAATCCGGGCGATAAAAAGGCAGAGGAGAAATTCAAGGAGGCGGCCGCAGCCTACGAAGTTTTAAGCAACGACGAGAAAAGGGCACGATACGACAGGTACGGTCATGAAGGCCTGGGCGGAATGGGTAACGGATTTGGCGGGGCAGGCATGACCGTAGAAGACATCTTCGCATCCTTCGGTGACATATTCGGCGATGCATTCGGCGGCTTTGGCGGATTCGGTTCTTCGAGACGCAGCAGTGGCAGAAGGGTTAACAGGGGAAGCAACCTGAGGGTTAAGGTAAAACTTAACCTGAAGGAAATTGCAGCAGGTACCGAGAAAAAAATAAAGGTAAACAAGTATTCCGCCTGCACCGTCTGCGGAGGATCAGGTGCAGCAGATGCCAACAGTGTAACAAACTGCACATCCTGTCATGGATCGGGACATGTCACAAGGATAACGAATACAATTCTTGGCCAGATGCAGACCTCTTCAGTCTGCCCCTCCTGCGGAGGCGAAGGCAAAACCATTACAAGAAAATGCCAGTCGTGCTACGGTGAAGGGATAGTGCAGAAGGAGGAGATTATCAAAATCAGTATACCTGCCGGAGTCGGAAAGGGAATGCAGATGACACTCTCAGGAAAAGGAAACGCTGCCAGGAGAGGAGGAGTAAACGGCGACCTGCTGGTTGTGATAGACGAGGAGGAGAACCCGGATCTGATAAGGGAGGGAAATGACCTTATATACAATCTTTTCATCAGTATACCCGATGCAATACTTGGAAGTAATGTAGAGGTCCCTACAGTCGACAGCAAAGTCAAAATAAAAATAGAGCCCGGCACCCAGCCGGGAAAGATATTGCGCCTGCGGGGCAAGGGACTGCCCGAAGTGAACGGTTATGGAAGGGGCGACCTGCTCGTAAACGTAAATGTCTGGGTCCCGAAAGATATCTCAAAGGAGGAGATGAGGCTCATCGAGAGGTTCAGGGATGCAGAATCATTCAGGCCTAAACCCGATTCTTCCGACAAAAGCTTCTTCGAAAGAATGAGAGGCTATTTCGAATAGGATAATAAGCGGGTGTAACGATAGTTTTATTATTTTTACATCTCTTTTAAACATTATCCATTCTATCAATGTCTCTATTCGAAGCTAAAAATGTTACCAAGCAATACGGAACTCAGCTGGCTCTCGACAAGGTAAGCATTTCCGTACCGGAACAGTCAATCTACGGTCTGCTCGGTCCGAACGGGGCCGGAAAGACAACTCTCATCAGGATCATAAACCAGATCACCGGACCCGACTCAGGAGAACTGTTCCTTGATGGAAGAAAACTAACACCATCGGATGTTGCCGAAATAGGTTACCTGCCGGAAGAGAGAGGGCTTTACAAAAAGATGAAGGTGGGTGAACAGGCGCTCTATTTCGCACAGCTGAAAGGACTCTCAAAGCACGAAGCCATGAAAAGGCTTAAGTACTGGTTCAAAAAACTCGAAATAGTCGAGTGGTGGGGCAAGAAAGTCGAAGAACTATCCAAGGGCATGCAGCAGAAAGTGCAGTTCATAACTACAGTCCTTCACGAACCCAAGCTCCTGATATTTGATGAGCCATTTACGGGATTCGACCCGGTAAACATGAATATCATCAAGAACGAGATACTGTTCCTTCGCGAACGGGGAGCCACGGTAATTTTTTCAACCCATAACATGGGATCCGTGGAAGAGCTCTGCGATAACATAACTCTCATAAACAAGGCCAAAACGATCCTTGAGGGAAGTGTCTACGAGATACGCAAGCAGTGGGCGGCCAATGAATATGATCTTATGTTTGAAGGAGATGTGAAGATCGAAGGCAATTCTCATTACAAGATTATAAGTACATCGAATGAGAATAACAAAAGCCTTGTAAGACTCAAAACAACCAGCGACATCAGCACGAACGAGATAATCAGCACGGCAATCAAATCCGGAACCCTGCTCTCGTTCAATCCGGCTCTCCCGTCAATGAATGAAATCTTCATCAGGGTAGTGCAGTCACAGAACTAAAATGAAAATAACCATCGAAATCATAAAGTCATGAACAAGATACCTGTAATCATTCAGCGGGAATATATTACAAGAGTAAGGAAGAAATCATTTATCATTATGACAATTCTTGCTCCGGTTCTTATGGCAGCCCTTATTATTGTGCCCACCGTGGTAATGCTCAGTCAGGGCCAGACCTTCAAGAAGATAGCGGTTATCGAGGAGGGATCGGACCTGTTCAGGAGTGCGATCCCCAATACCAAGGAAGCAGAATTCGAATATCTCGAGGGTGTCAGGCTATCAGACATTAAGACAACATTTGAACAGGCAGGTTATTATGGCATACTCTTCATCTCACCTGAGGTCATTAATGTGCCAAATGCCGTACAGCTCATCTCAAAAAGCCAGCCCCCGATAGGTCTGCTCGAGCATATTGAGAGTTCACTTGTAAAGGATATCGAGCGTCAGAAGCTTCTTACATTCAACATCGAAAACCTCGACCAGATCATGAAGAAGGTCCAGACCCGTGTGTCGGTCCAGACCATAAAGATCGATTCGGCAGGCAACGTTAAGGAGACCAGTACGGGTATTGCTATGGCACTGGCATATATCAGCGGTTTTCTTATGTATATGCTGGTCTTTTTATTCGGCTCGCAGGTTATGCGGGGAGTGATAGAGGAAAAAACAAGCAGGGTGGTGGAGGTGATAATCTCCTCTGTAAAACCTGTCCAGCTGATGATGGGCAAAATAACAGGTATTGCCCTGGTCGGGCTTACCCAGTTCCTGATATGGATAATGCTTACTGCAGGGATCGTGACCATACTCAAATCAACAGTATTTCAGAAAACATCGGTAACTGAAGTTACCCAGGCCGCAACCCAGAATGTAATGACAGGAACCCAGCCGGTAGCTGCCGCAGCGGTAAAAGCGACAGAGGAGGGCTCGGAAGAAATGCAGCAGCTCAGGAATTTCTTCAGCAGTGCCCTCAATCAGCCATGGGGACTGATAATCGTCTCTTTCATATTCTATTTTATCACGGGATATCTTCTTTACGCCTCAATTTTTGCGGCTATCGGATCGGCGGTCGATAATGAGACGGAAACCCAGCAGTTCATGCTCCCGATAACAATACCAATCATACTTGCCCTGATGGTTGCCATCGGTACAATGCAAAACCCTGAGAGCTCGCTCTCGTTCTGGTGCTCCCTGATACCTCTTACGTCGCCCATTGTAATGGTGGCAAGACTTCCCTTCGGGGTGCCATACTGGCAACTGGCCGTTTCGATGGCTCTTATGATCGTGACGTTCATAGCATTCGTATGGATGGCAGCCAAGATCTACCGGACAGGGATACTTATGTACGGAAAGAAAACATCGTGGAAAGAGATGTGGAAATGGCTGAGGTATAGTGGATAAAGTAAAAACAACAAGAGCATGTCAAAAATACTCGTGATAGATGATGAGAGAGCCATCAGGAACACCCTCAAGGAGGTCCTCGAATATGAAAACCACGAGGTTGACCTTGCCGAAGACGGCCCCTCCGGGATAGAATTATTCAACTCCAACTCATACGATATTGTACTTTGCGACATAAAGATGTCGAAGATGGACGGGATAGAGGTTCTTCAGAAGATCGGCGAATCCTCAGCCGATATTCCCATAATAATGATCTCAGGCCACGGGAATATCGACACTGCAGTGGAGGCCATCAAGAAGGGCGCCTTCGATTTCCTTGAGAAACCCCTCGACCTTAACCGCCTCCTTATAACAATACGCAATGCAACCGATAAATCCTCGCTGATCACCCAGACACGCGTGCTGAAGAACAAGGTGAGCAAAATGTACGAGATAATAGGGGAATCGGAAGCAATAAGGAGCGTGAAGGAGATGATAGACAGGGTTGCCCCCACGGAAGCCAGGGTGCTTATCACAGGAGCCAACGGTACCGGCAAGGAGCTTGTAGCCCACCAGATACACGAGAAGAGCCTCCGGGCAAAAGGGCCTTTCGTGGAGGTCAACTGTGCGGCCATACCTTCTGAACTCATTGAGAGTGAATTGTTCGGACATGAGAAAGGATCGTTCACA
>CAYRQY010000024.1:0-18164 GCA_964426435.1 uncultured Rikenellaceae bacterium
AACTATAACATGCTGACTAGTTACATGCTTCTGGAGACAGATCGGGCAAAGCGGGTGCAACAGGCTATGAAGATACTCAGCTCGCTCGACAAATTCCTCAACGGCTATTCCGACGACGGGGGCTGCGATGAAGGACCTTCATACTGGGGTGCTGCGGGAGCCCTCCTTTACGAAAGCCTTGAGATAATGAAGAACCTTACAGGAGGTAAGTTTGATGTCTTTGATGATCCCCTGATACAAAATATCGGCACCTATTTTCATAAGGTTAATATTCACGCACCCTACTTTATCAACTTCGCCGATGCAGATGCTACTACGGGAGGTAATCCATCGGTCGTTTACAGGTACGGGAAAGCGATAAATGATCCTGTAATGCATATGTTCGGTGCTTATCTCGCCCGGATGGGAAACTGGGGAGAAAGGGTTATGACGGGAAGGATCTTCGACCAGATAAGAAATCTTAGCCTGGTCTCTGAGATACGTACCGCCGAGGCCAGGGAAGCACTTGTGGCCGACTTCTGGTTCCCCGAGACCGAGATAGCCGGTGCACGCGACAGGGAAGGCAGCTATTCAGGCTTTTTCTTCGGTGCAAAAGGCGGATTCAATGCCGAGAGCCATAACCATAACGATGTTGGTTCATGCCTTATGTATTACAACGGCAAACCTTGTCTCATCGATCTCGGACGAGAGGAGTACGTGGCAAAAACCTTCAGCTCGAGGCGATACGAGATATGGACAATGCAATCGGGCTATCACAACCTGCCGGTCATTAACGGAACCGACCAGATGCAGGGCGAAAAATACAAGGCAGCAAAAACATCGTTCAGGGCTAATTCCAGATCAGCTGCTTTTTCAACAGAAATAGCCGGAGCTTATCCCGAGGGGGCAAAGGTAAAAAGCTGGATACGCACCTACACACTCAACAGGGGAAGGAATTTTACAATAAGCGATAAATACGAACTAAGCGAAGTGACCGGTGCAACCACCAGTTCCAACCTTATTACATACTGCCGGGTAACAGAGGTTAAACCCGGGCTCCTGAAGTTTGAAGGCGACGGGTTTTCACTGAATATGACCTACAATCCCCGGATCGTGACACCGGAAATTGAATATATTGAAATTACCGACCGCACTCTCAGGCGTTACTGGCCGGACGGAGTAACCCGGTTAAAGCTTAGTTTTATCAATCCCCGGTCAAAAGGGGCACATAGTGTTGTCTTTTCCGGAACCTGAACTGCACTGAGCTTCATACCGGACTCAGAGCCCTTTTAATCCCGGATACATCTGACAGAGTAGCCCGACCCACCGTAATCAGAGTCCCGCTCAACCGTGGCATTATTGTAGTAAAACCAGAAATTATTGGTTTCATTGGTATCTTCCCTTATCCTGGTTGAAGTCCAGAATGAAGCATAATTCCCTAAATAGACACCGGTACCTCCGGCGTAACCACCCGGGAGTGCTTTAAATCCATAGTCATCGGTGGCATCAGCATTTGGATCAAGCCAGTGCTCAAGGCCTCTCTCCTTCAGTTTCCCTCCGGCCACATCAAAACCTCCCATAAGATTTATGAGCTCCTCCCATTCATTCCTTGTGGGCACACGCCAACCCACAGGCGCAAGACCTCTGGCATCGTGTACGGCAAATGAATTATATAGTTTCCCATAAATCTCTCCGTTGGCTTCACTATTGCCGTAGTTGATCCAGGCTCCCTGTTCATTTGCCCCTGTCAGGCCCTGGAGTAACGGATCCCCGTTACGGTACCTGGTAACGTTAAGATTCCTGTCCAGCCATTCCTGGTTTCCGATTTTAATGATATTGTAAACATTACCATCGATGTCTGTCACCGTTTCAGGTTCATCATTCTCCTTTTTGCACCCGTTTAAAATAAAAATACCGGCCATAAACAGAATTGCCGGCAGCATTGCAAATAATCCTTTCTTCATAAAAAAATACGAGTTATGTGTTAAGTGTTAAACAAGTCAAACGTGCGAACACAGACAATAATTGTATAAAAATATCCGTTAAGGCACGTTATGTCTCTTCTCCGGCATCAGGGAGATCATCGCAAAGTCAATAATTCAATTATTTTTACCAAATTTAAACCCTGACATTTTCAGATACTCTTATCTAAACTTTTCAATGATATGAATGCAGCCAGGATCAGAGAAAAACTGATTGCCCCGGGCAATCTTATACCCTTTATTCTTATCACCTCCCTCTTCTTCCTGTGGGGACTTGCCAACAACATGACGGACACCCTGCTGGCAGCATTCAAGAGGATAATGAGTATGACCGATGCCCGTACATCACTTATCCAGATATCATGCTATGGTCTCGGCTATTTCATATTTGCCCTGCCTGCAGCCATCTTCATTAAAAGATTCTCCTATAAATCCGGAGTTTTACTCGGACTTGGATTATATGTGATCGGCTGCCTTATGTTCTTTCCGGCCAAGCTGACCGGCAACTATTTTCATTTCCTGGGAGCATTGTGGATATTATTCGGAGGTCTTTCGATCCTCGAAACAGCAGCTAATCCATATATTATTGCCATGGGTGATGAGCATACCGGGACAAGGAGGCTGAACCTTGCCCAGTCATTCAATCCTCTCGGATCAATAAGTGGTGTAGTAATAAGCCAGATTTTCATACTCTCCGAGCTCAACAGGGCATCGGCAGCAGAGAGGGCCGCGATGGCGGCATCTGATCTTCTGAAGATCCAGCAAGCGGAGCTTAATGCCGTGACGATGACCTACGTTACCATAGGGTTTCTTCTTCTTATCCTGTGGCTCACCATTTACCTTGTGAAGATGCCGAAAGCCTCTGATGCAGGTACAGCTGTTAATCTTGGACCCACTCTGAGGAGACTCCTCAAAAACAGGAATTATGTTTTCGGAGTTATCGCCCAGTTCTTTTACGTAGGTGCACAGATCGGCGTCTGGTCGTTCACAATAAGGTATGCCATGATCAACCTTAATCTTGAGAATACCCTGCTTCCGGGAGGAAAAACACCCGAGCAGGCTGCTGCAACTTATTATATAGCTGCCCTGATACTTTTTGCATCGTCCAGATTCATTTTCACCTACCTGATGAAGTACTTCAAACCCTCATCTTTGCTGACATTCTCTGCCTTTATGGCAATCATCTGTTCGGTGGTAGTCATTGTGGGCACAGGAATGACGGGTGTAATTGCCCTGGTGGCAATATCAGGATTCATGTCACTTATGTTTCCCACCATCTTCGGCCAGGCCGTTATCGGCCTCGGCGACGATACCAAAATAGCCGGGTCAGGCCTTATAATGGCAATTGTGGGTGGTGCAGTGGTCACATTCTTCCAGGGTCAGGTATCTGATATTACAGGTACCATCAACTATTCCTACATCGTCCCGCTTATCTGTTTTGCCGTAATTGCCTATTACGCATTTTCAGGCAGAAAAGCTGAGAAAGCGCTTCAGGAATAACAAGGCCGGAAAGACCGGAACACTTATTTCACAAGAAGGCTGACCTTGACCTTGAACTCATCATAAATCAGCTGGTTGCCAAGATTACTGAAAAATTTGCCTGACCCGTATCGAACATTGTACCTTGACCTGTCGATGGTGATATTTGCATAGAACCAGACTCCTTCATCGCTTTTCTGAACAGCTGACATAAACTCAACAGGATGTGTTATGCCCTTTATTGTCAGGTTGCCCTTCACCGTACCTGTTCCATTATCAAACGGAGTGCTCCCGGTTATTACAATTCTTGATTCGGGGAACTTCTCAACACCAAAGAAATCATCAGACTTAAGGTGGCCTTCCAGCCTTGCATTGGAATCATCATCCCTTATTGTCTTCATGTCGATCACAAACTCCCCCGAAATGATCCTGTTATCCCGCCATTCGAGATGCCCGGATTTCAGTTTAATGGTACCTGTATGCTTTCCGAGTACCTTCTCGCCGAGCCACTCAAGTGTAGTCTTACTTATATCCGCATTTAATTTATTCTGTGCTTCAACAGATGATATGCTCATTAATGAGATTACTGCAGTTGCTATTGTTGTCTTCATTTTTGTGTCATTTATTGGTTCATAATCTAAACAAAAACAATACGGAAATTGTTCAGTAACCCATTAAATGGGAATAACAGGATATAACTCCTTTAAAGTGAACCACTAAAAAAGGGTATTTTACAGCTTCCGGATATTAAGGCCGCCGCTGATATCGAATATCATCCCCGTGGAGAAGTCCCAGTCGCCCCGGGCAACTGATGCAACGGCTTTCCCGATATCCTCAGGGTAGCCCCATCTTTTCTGCGGTACGAATCCATTGTGGATCAGAGGGTCATACTTGTCCTTTACCCTGCGTGTCATGTCAGTCTCGATAATTCCGGGACGGATCTCGAACACAAGGATCCCTTCGTTGGAGAACCTGTCGGCGAATATCGTCGATGCCATGCTAAGTCCGGCTTTTGAGATGCAGTATTCGGCCCTGTTGGTTGATGAAAGGACGGCGGAAACAGAAGTAATGAAAACAATGACCGGTTTGTACCCTGATATCTGTTCCTTCATCCATATCATCTCGCGTGCAATCTTCTGGGAGAAGAAAACCGGGCCTTTCAGGTTGATATTCATCACCCTGTCGTAGCTCTCCTCGGTCATATCAGGAAGATCCACCCTGTTAAGGGGTGCAACACCTGCATTATTTACCAGGAAATCGATCCTGCCATACCTGTCCATAATATTGGTAACGGCTTCATTATGGCATGTTGTGCATGAAATATCAAGACCTATCGGGAAGAATGCTCCGCCGTTCTTTTCGACTTCCGGACCAAGGATCTCCATCCCTTCGCTGTCGACGGAGCGGGCGATTGCTGCGATATCAAATCCCTCGGCTGCCAGCGCTATTGCTACCGACCTGCCTATCCCCCTGCTGGCGCCTGTAATCACAGCTACAGGTTTACTGTTCATTCAGAAATAGTATTATTCAGGTTTACGGTAATCAGTGGGCAAAGTTAGTAATTTGCCGGATATTGCCAACATCAGAAGTAATTATCTTCGTTGTACTCCTTCCAGACCTTCCCGAACCAGAGATCTGAGGAAGGGATCTCCCTTACTTTTTCTATGTTGGTTAATACTTGTCCCTCTTTGAAACGAACCTCAATAATTCCCTCTTCAACAGGGATATCGTACCGGCAGAGGTTCAGGTCTGGTGATGCCGGATTCTTCAATAAATCATCAACCGACTTATGTGATGTGACCAGATATGATCCCCTGCTTCTGCCTCCCCTGCGGATATAGGATCTGATTGCATCAAGGTATAAATAATGGGTCAGCGTGTGCTCTTTAATAGTGAAACAATCCGCCAGCTCCTCAACCGAAGAGGCTCCCGCAACGGTATCAATTCTATCGAGCATGGCTGCAGCTTCAGCAGCAGCTTTTTCAATATTGGCGCTGTTCCTTATGATCCCTCCGAAAGCCGACATCCTTTTGCGTAATTCAGCCTTTAGCTTATCATTTCCACCGCTCTTTCCGGATAAGTACCACCCGGATGCCAGGTCAAGCTTCTCGGCGATCTGGTCTCCGGCTTCAGTAAGGAATATTCCGGGCTCCATACATTGAACCTTGTATTTTGAGGTGATGAACCTGGCAGCCCTGTAGCTTCCCACCTGCCCTGAATTGAGAGCTGACCCGCCCGGACGGAATACTCCGTGGGAACCATTTACTTCCCCCACCGGGAATAGGTGAAGGAGATCTGATTCCCACCATATATTCCCTTTCAGTCCGCCGTTATTATGCTGGGCACATACGGCCGCTTCAACAGGTTCCGACAAAAGATCGATCCCGTTCGTCCTGTAAAGTTCCATCGCCGGCGAATTCATCGCCTTAAGCCTTTCAACCGGTTTCTCCTGAAGGGCTCCAGATCTATAAAGATACTCATAGACAACCGGGTCGAGCTCATCCGGCCGGAAGCTGTCATCATCTTTCCATGAAGGATTTCGCCGGAAATCGATCCATACCCTCCGGCCTCTCTCTTCCCTTTCCCTGAAAACCAGAAGATCGGTCAGCGAGGAGCCGAAACCTTCGATCTTCCCCGGATCGAAAGGCCACTGATAACCCTTGAGAAAAATTGCTTTGGTCAGTGCACGATAGTCGGGAAATACCTCATTGAGGAATTCTCTCTCATCGGTTCCGTCGTTGCGTGCAGAGAAATATCGTGGAATAACCTGCTGGTAACTGCCTGAAAGGTTCCATCTGAACCCCGTTGATGCTATCCCGAACTGCGATTCGGTGAGGTTCTGTCCGGAAGCTCCTGCTTCAAATGCAATTCCCGTTGAGCCATTTTGAGACAGAGGATATACGGTTGTTTCGTAAATCCCCCCGGGGCCGCCTGTGCCCATTACAATATTTACTGCGTTGAAAAGTACGAAAGCTTTAAGGTTATTCTTCTCGGATCTGTTTATTGCAATTGCACCTATTGCCCTGGTCCCGGAATGATCTGTAATAAGCCGTATTACCTGGTGCCTGTCCAGAATCTTTATCTTTCGTTTCCTGACCTCTTTTGCCAGGGCGTCGAACATCATGAGCGATGTACGAGGGCCTGCCGACGTTGCCCTGGAACGCGGATCGTGGTCGGTTTTGTATCCTGCGTAGGCACCGTATTTATCGTGAGGAAATGGCACTCCCAGTATTGCCAGGTTCATAAATGCCCGCACTGAGCCAATGGCCTCACAGAGAGCAATATCTCCGTGCATGCACCTTCCGTTGAAGAGATCCCGGGCCATCCCTGTAACCGAGTCGGGCTGATCACCGCAGAGTGACAGCTTGTAATAGGTCTGCTTGTCGGAACCTGCATTATTTGAGGTGCCTCCGCCCCACTCCTCTGTAGCTATCAGGATATCCTCCTGTCCGAGTGAATGCAGTGAAACAGCAGCGTTGAGCGAAGCGGCCCCGCTTCCGATAACCAGGGTGTTTACCTCGTGGTATTCTACAGAGTAGCCGTTGATCTCCAGCCTCTTACCCTCCATCGGCAATAAGTTTCTTAAGTTCTGCACCATAAATCTCACGGTCTCTTATTACACAACCCCCAGGGTGCATATTCCTGATAAGTCTCGTACACCCCGAGCAGGTGATGCATGTTTTTGCAGGATCTGCCTTTCCTGTTTTTATGAGTTCGTAAGGCATCGAAGGATAGGCAAAGGAATTTCTGCCGAACCCTATAAATGAAGCATCCCCGTTTGCAATTACTGCTGCTCCGACATTTGGAGCAAAATGCCTCAACCAAGACCAGGCAGAACCGACAAAATGGATCTCCGGAAAGCTCTTCCGGATCTCCGATGTGGAGTTTATCATCCTGATAACACCTTCAAGCGGGTGCTCGTCAGGTACTGGCTGCCCCGGCAATGGTGTATCGAAAGGCCTTGTAACATACGGATTGAAATAGGGACTGCCCATGCTGATATTGACAAGCTTCATTTTTCTCGATGCCAGCTTACTTATCAGCATTATCGGTTCATCAGGATCATAACTGCCTTTATCATCCACTCCAAAGCCACCCTTATACAGATCTGATGTGTTCAGTCTGGTTGTCATCATGCCTGGCCCGGCTTCATACTCAATCCTGTCGAATGTTTCAAGGAAATAACTGAATCGCCTATCAGGTTCCTCCCCTCCGTAGATGCTGTTGATCCTTCCCCGTGCAGCAAGCATCTCGATCATAAGATACCCGTGGCACGCCTTCAGGTCGATGACATCAAATCCAGACCTCACTGCCAGTCTTGATGCAACAACATACTGATCCTGGATCCTCCTGAGATCATCGTCTGTAAGAATATAAGGATCCGCCTTATCGAGAATGGGATTGGGAGCCGCAGCAAGAGGTTTTGATTTGCCATCGGGTTTGCTGTAGCGGCCTGAGTGAGTAAGCTGGATAACCAGAACAGGATCAAAACCATTCTTCCGGGCACTTTTTCTTACGAGATCAGCAAGCCTGGCAAAATGATCAGAATTTTTTTTATTTATCCAGAGCTGGTGCGGATTTGACCTGCCTTCATGTGACACCGACACTGCCTCGAACCATATTATTCCGCTGCCCCCTTCGGCAAAGCGGTTGTATCGCCTCTTTGTGAGATCTGATGGAGAACCGTCGTTCTCAGAATCATAGCCCTCCATCGGCTGGACCACTATCCTGTTAGGAACCGTAAAGGCACCTATTGCAAGATTGCCAAATAAAGGGGTTATATCATCGGTGAAGGGCAGGTCAATGCCAAGTTCTGCTGATTTGGAGAGAAGCTCCCCTTTTTCCAGAAACCTGAAGCGTTCGTGCATCCGGATATAGTTTTCCGGATAAAGATAATACTTCTGATCAGACTTATCGAAGAGTTCTTAAGCGGACGAGATATTATCAGAATCCCATACCGCCGCCAAAACTGCCGCCGCCACCGCCGCCGCCTGAGCGGCCAAAGCGTGGATTTACCACGTTATTGTATATCGAACCAAAGGTGTAGGTGACGCTTAAGCCTCCGCCAATCTGGAATTTTGTGGCCTGCTGCTTCAAACGCAATAACCGTTCCGCTTCTGTCAGATTACCCTTTCTCAGATTAAGCTGATCGTTGATATAGGCCACATCTCCGTTAACAGATAATGAAAGGCCCTTGATGACCCTTATTCTCACGAATCCGCTCAACTGGAGACTGTTCTTTGAGAAATCGTTGAAATAATTTGATCCGGTAAGCGACATATTAATCGATCCCCACTTTTCCTGAATCTGGTAGGCCACCCTTAGCTCCTGTTTATAAAGATTTTCTTTTTTTAAGTTGTATATAGAAGTATCAATATAACTGCTGTACTGATAACCTGCACTGTACATAATCCTTAATTGCTTGTGTGTTGCAAGGGAGTAGGGATAAAGATCATACTCAATTGAAGGCAGGAATTCCTGGTTGAACTTGTAGTTGGCAGTTGTCGAGGCACCAAGATTCCATCTTAATCCCGCTGACCAATGCTCTCCCAGGCTTTTCACGAAAAGAACACTTAACGATTCACTGCTCCTGACATATGTAATATCTTCTTCCTCCTGTATGAACCTTTGCCTGTTAAGGTCCTGGGTAATATCGATCTCCAGCTTAATGTCAGGAGTAATTTTTGAGATATCGATTGAATTCCTCAGGAATAGCCTGCGGTAACTCTGTTCTGCATTATATCTCGGGCTGGTCTGGAATTCGAAGAGCCAGTTGTTCCACTTGTCGACAACCTCCTCTGCCTCAAGCCCCCTGTTATGAGAGATCCTTATTTCGTTAATCAAAGGGGTGCGGGCAACATAGCGCATCAATCCCATTTTGAGGATATTTGTACGCTGCTCTCTTATTATTGAACTAGTAAGATCGGGGTTGGTGGTATAGACAAGAGTGTCCAGCATACCGGCATACGATCCCATACCCTGAAACCTGTAGGTATACTGCCTGCCTCCGTTACCCGAACCCTGATCAGTTACGAGAACGAATACCTGGGCCTCCTTGACATCTCTTACGTAATTTACATACGGGATTTCCTGCCTGGTATAATTCATATCGCATGTCCGGCAATCGAGAAATACTCTGACCGCCCTGCTTCTGGGCGTCTCGAGTGGTATATCCTCATCCTGTCCGGCTACAGGCAATGGCATTAAAAATACAAACAACAAAAGACTTAAAAAGACTGTTGCTTTATTCATTGTTTATGCAGGTTATATGTTAGTTTTAAATAGAACTTTACGTTATTGAATATGGAACTCCATAATCAGCCGCAAATATAAAATTGTTTTGATTCGCGGTATCAAACCAGTTATTCCCCAATCCGATTATTAATGATTTTTAACAGTCTCAGGTCTCTTTAAGGCTCAGGGCTCCAGCCTACGCTACCTCCTTCGTCCCGATAAATCGGTACTACGGAGGTCAAAGAAAGCTACGGCTGGCAAAGCAGGGCTCAGGGATTTGTATTTAAACCTTCAGCCTCTTCCTCTTCCTCCATCCACTCGTAAACAGGTGCCTGAGGGCCCTCTTTCCTGTAAATTACTGCCAGGGTGATTCCCGAAATGAATCCGAGCATGTGCGATTCCCAGGATACATTCTTATAGACCCCCGGAAAGATCCCCCATACCATCGAACCGTAAAGGAATACTATAAGAAGGGAAAGAGCAATAAGCCTGAAATAACGCCTTATTATACCGCTGAAGAACAGGAAAGATGCCAGCCCGTATACAAGACCGCTGGCTCCTATGTGCCATGCCTGGCGGCCAGCCAGCCAGACCAGCAATCCGGTAATAAAGTATGTGAGCGAAAAGACCTTAACGGCCACTTCAGAATAAAAATAAAAAAGTGCAGTTCCAAGAAAAAAGAGTGGAAGTGAATTGTTGAAGAGGTGCTCATAGCCGGAATGGATGAATGGAGAGGTTATTATTCCGGAAACTCCCCTGATTGTGAGCGGATAAATGCCTCCCTTTGAAAAGTCGGCATCAAGGAGTATCTCGGCAATTTTCACAAGCCACATCAATCCGATGAACAATGCCGGAATGATAATGCTCAGAAGCAGTTTCTTGCGGTAAAAAGCACCCTCACTTATCTGGGACTGGTCTGACATCATAGTTTTCGAGACGACCCTGTAGACCGACCCTACAGGGGCTTTCCTTTTCTCCAATTCTCCTTTTGTCTTTTGTCTTTTGTCTTTTATCTTTTGTCCTGTATTAATCTCTTCCCGGAAACACAATCCCTGCTTCCTCCCTTATGCGATCAAGCGTTCTTATAAGGTCAAGGCTGAAGGAAAGGGGCACAACACTGCTTTCAGTTTTTCCCTCTGAAAGGCATCTCATAACCTCTTCTGCTTCCCAGTGATATCCCATCGCAGGAGGACTGTAAACGTACTCCTGCTTCTCCTCTCCATGCATCTGAACCGATACTCTCTGGTTCATATCCCGTCCCCTCGACAAAGTGACATTGGCCTTTTCGCACCTGATTTCACATCCTATACCCGCATTTGTACTGAAGGAGCTGTAAAGGGTTGCCATTCGCCCGTCGTTGTATCTGAATATCATACTGATGGATTCTTCAGACCCCGAAGGTGCAAAAATTGCCGAAGCCTTTATCTCATCAGGAACTCCGAACCAGGTAAGGGCATCAATAACCGGGTAAATGCCTATATCCAGGAGCGAGCCTCCCCCGAGCGAAATGTTGAATTTGCGGTCATCAGGGTCGTATGGCGGTATAAACGAAAAGAACGCGTTAAGATGCACGGGTCTACCCGTAATCCCCGATTGAAGGATCTCCCGGGCCTTTTTATAATATGGCTGGAACGGGGGCCAGAGAGCCTCCATCAGAAATGTATTCTGCTGCCCTGATTCGTATATCATCTCTTCAACCTCGCGGCTGTTCAGTGCGAATGCCTTCTCACAGATCACCGCTTTCCTGTTTCGGAGACAGAGCATTGTTTGCTCATGATGATGAGAGTGAGGTGAGGCAATATATATTACTTCCACCTCCGGATCTTCAGCCAGCCCTTCGTAACTGCCGTAAAATCTTTCGAACCCATGCACCTCAGCAAAACTCTGCGCCCGGCTGAGATCCCTCGACCCAACCGAGTGCAATTCAGCATTCTCCAGTATCTTCAAGCCACCTGTGAATTTGGCCGCCATCTTCCCGGGAGCCAGAATACCCCATTTGTAACTCTTCATAAGCTATAAAAATTTCGATAAAGATATGAAATCCATAACCAAAGAAAAAAAGCCTTTTTGTGCTGAGTCTTCACATTATCTTGACTCATTTGCCTTTGTTGATATAAGTGTCTTGCAAAATCAATAAAAAACCTGTAGTTCCAAGTTGCTTAATCACAATGCATTACAAAAATAATACAAAAATACTGAAATTATTTTGGTACTATGTATTGCATAGTATAATAATTTATATATATCTTTACAATGTAATGTTATATATTTTTTATAGTAGTAAATAATCTATAGTTCTATGAAAATAACAATGAGCATAAATCTTGGCGGTTACTCATTCAACATTGATGAGGATGCCTATGCCGAACTGAAGAGATATCTGAGAAAACTCGAACTGCACTTTGCAGAAGAGGAGAGTTCGGCGGAGATCCTGTCCGACATCGAGTCGAGGATGGCGGAACTGTTCCGTGCACGGCTTACCGGCTTTAAGCAGGTTATTACCATTAGTGATGTCTATGAGGTTTGCTCTGTGCTTGGGACCCCGGAGGATATTTCCGACGGCGAAAAAGCCTCTTCGGGAGAAAAATTTGCTTCACCCGGCTATCACAGGATGTACCGTGATCCTGACAACAGGATAATAGGGGGTGTTTGTGCAGGCATGGGAGCCTACTGGAGGCTTGAGCCCTGGTTAATCCGCATAATATTCGTGATTCTTGCCATGATGGGAGGGCTTGGGATCCTCGTATACCTTATTCTCTATATCGTTCTGCCAGAGGCCAGAACCACTGCCCAGAAGATTGAGATGAAAGGAGAACCTGTAAACATTCACAATATCAGGGAGTCGGTAAAGAAGGAGTTTGACAATGTCCGTAAGAACATGAAACTATAGTACAGCCTTCCCTATTAATCTTATAAGTGTAATTAATTAATACTTCATATTATGGATTTGGAAAATACAAAAGCACAGATGCGCAAGGGGATCCTTGAATATTGCATCCTTTCGGTCTTATCGAAGAACTCGTGCTATGCGAGTGATATAATCAGGGAACTCAAGGATGCGAAGGTGATTGTTGTTGAGGGCACACTCTATCCCTTGCTGACAAGACAGAAGAATTCCGGGCTGCTCAGCTATCGCTGGGAAGAATCCCAACAGGGACCGCCCAGAAAGTACTATGAGCTCACAGATGACGGGCTGAATTACCTGAAGGAACTCGACAGATCGTGGGGCGAGCTTGTTGAATCGGTAAGCCTTATCAGATCTAAGTAACCATTTGCTAACCAATCAATATTGAAAACAATGGACAAGACAATAAAAATAAACCTGGGTGGATCGTTGTTCCAGATCGACGAGGAGGCTTACAGGATGCTTCGCGATTACCTTCAGGCTATTGATCGGAGGTTGCGTAATATTGCCGGCGGTGCGGAAACAATAGAGGATATTGAATCGCGCATCGCGGAAATATTTCTTTCACAAAAGATCACTGCCGGTGTAATTTCACGTGGTAATGTTGAGGAAATGATATCAGTCATCGGCAAACCCGAAGATTTCGAAACAGATGATGATGAGTCAGTTAAACCTCCTCCATTCCACGAAAGGCAAAGTTTGTACAGAAATCCCGACGACTCCGTTATCGGAGGAGTCTGCGGAGGTATAGGAGCCTACCTGAATACCGATCCGGTATGGTTCAGAATACTATTCATAATAACAGCCCTCTTCTTCGGGGTAGGGTTTTTCGTTTATCTGGGATTATGGATAGCCCTTCCTTCCGCATCCCCGAAAGCCCGGAGAAAAGATATGCACAGCCCCGGTTTCAGGCAATCAGCAGAACAATCTTCAACATACCGCAACAGTTCCGGCACATACGCCGGGTCGGGTACAGCGAATGCCTTCAATGAGGTTTTCAGGGCCATGGGGAGAGTTTTCTTTATTATTGTCAGGATCTTCCTGATAATCCTTGGGGTCTCATTCCTGATGACCGGCTTCCTGGCTCTTGTTGCATTTGTAATGGTATTTTTCTTCAGGTACCCGGGCTATTTCTCGACAGATGCCTTCGGGGTGAATATTTTCTATCTCCCCGATTTTCTGAGCTTTCTTGTCTCCCCTGCGGCTGCTCCATGGATAATGATTCTGGTTTCGCTGGCAGTTATACTTCCACTTCTCGCCCTCATATACTGGGGTGTAAGGATGATATTCTGGTTCCGGGCCAGGGACGGTGTAATAAGCCTGATCTTTCTTGTTGTATGGGTTATCAGTGTAGCTGCCCTTTCACTAATCCTCTTCAACGAGGGGATAAGCTTTGCGGAGACTTCAAAAACCTCTTCGGTAGAAGTAATTGAGAATCCCCCGGCAAAACTCTATATCGTGTCCGGAAATACAATTGACGGTATAGGTTACGACAAGGATATTTCAATACCCGATGAGAACTACCGCCTTTACTTCCGGGATAACCACAGTGATCTCCATATCAACACCCAGCTGAGCATTGGCAATTCGTATGACAATTCCCTTAAAATTGAAATAAAGAAGCGGTCTGCCGGCCGCAGTAAACAGGATGCCAGGAAAAAAACAGAAACCCTTGTTTACAATTATATCATATCTGGCGATTCGATACTTATCGACGAATATTTCACCATTCCGGAGGGTTCCAAATGGTCATGCGATAATGTGGGGGTGGTACTGCATATTCCGGCTGGCACTATAGTACAGTTTGACAGGGTTACCGAGAACATGCTTCTTCAATATAATTATCCTTACCGCGGGGACGACACACGAAATCTGTATTCAGGCCGCGATACCTGGGTAATGACCGAAGATGGCCTGGAAAGGGCCGGAAGGAAATAACAATCCTGCTGTATCTCTTTTTCGTTTCTGACTTCCTTTGCCCCCGGCACCCGTCTTAAGGTGCCGGGGTTTTTTTGTTAATGTTATGTTAATTGAACATGTTTGTGAATAATGTTCCGATCCATTGCTTAAATTCGTAGTCTTATTCTGCTAACTAACCTTTTAAGCAAACCATGAAAAGAATCTTTCTGCTGTTCGTGACAGTGCTTCTGTCATGCATGGTCCGGGCACAGGTCCCGCCAGTTCAGCCCGACACACTCCGCAAGGATGCGCTCAACGTATACATGGAGACAAGTGATTTTATCCGCAGGGAAATCCCCTATGTAAATTATGTAAGGGATATAAAGGATGCCGGGGTTTATATTATCTCCACAAGCCAGCCAACAGGCTCGGGAGGCCGCGAATATACCTATTTTCTGGTCGGGCAGAACAGGTATGCCGGTATGAGTGATACTCTGACCTTCGTATCCTTCCCCGATGAGACTGCCGAGATGATAAGACAGAAGCAGGTCAATACACTGAAGATGGGTCTTGTCAGGTACGTGATGAAAACACCCCTGGCTCAATATATGAGAATTAATTTCAGCGAACCCCTCTCTGAAAGAGTATCTTCAGATAAATGGAACAGTTGGGTTTTCAGATCATCGGTGAATGGTTACCTGAACGGTCAGAAGACCTATAAATCAAACTATATATCAGGAACTATCTCGGCAGGCAGGATAACGGAGGACTGGAAAATCAATCTGAATGCGAGGTATTATACCAGTACAAGCAAATACATAATCGACAACAATACTATTGAAAGCAGCAATAATTCAAAATATATCAACGGGCTGATTGTGAGAAGCATATCGGATCACTGGTCGGTCGGGGATCTTACAGGGCCGGTGCCGCAAGTTACAGCAACGAAAAGATGATGTTCAATATTCTGCCGGGAATTGAATATGATCTCTACCCCTATTCAGAATCAACAAGACGGCAGCTCAGGATCCTCTACTCTGTAGGGTTCAGGTATGTGAATTACATCGATACAACAATTTACGACAAAACCAGCGAACCATTGTGGCTCCACTCATTGCTGGCATCGTACCAGGTAATTCAAAAATGGGGTTCTGTGGATGTGAGCCTGAATTACAGCAATTATCTTCACGACTGGTCGAAAAACAACCTCTCCATTTATGGCTACGTAAGCCTGAGGATTGCAAAAGGCCTCTCGGTGAATTTCGGTGGAGGAGCCGCTCTGATACATGATCAGCTTGGCCTGCTAAAACAGAACCTTACGACCGACCAGATATTGCTGAGGCGGAAAGAACTGGAAACCCAGTATGAATACTATACAAGCTTTGGCTTTACGTACACGTTCGGGTCAATCTATAATAATGTCGTTAATCCCAGGTTCGGAAGCTCATCAGGAGGAGGAATGACTATCATAATGAACTGAACCTGGATATATTCACTCAGTCCTTCCGGTGTGATGTGTCCTAATCCTGCTGAAAATATTATCTTTGGCAGTGGTGGTGGCTTGTTTTCTGCCTGAAAATATCTATAGTCAAGGTGATAATTCAGGCCGGCTTAACATTAATGCTGAGTCATTGCAAAATGCCGATCATAGAATTGACGAGCGGACAAGGGTAATAAGAAATGTAACCCTGAACGGTTCTGTTGTGAACATCCTGCTTACGGCCGGAAAGATCCTTGCAGGGATTGCCGGTAAGAGTTCTGCAATGATCGCCGACGGAGTCCATTCACTTTCCGACCTGGCAACAGATTTCATAGTTGTTTTTTTCATAGGGATATCCGGCAAGGAGAGGGACAGAGATCATCAGTACGGTCATGGAAAGTTTGAGACTTTCGCCACGATGCTCATCAGTTTTGCCCTCATTGCCGTCGGGATCGGAATATTCTGGTCCGCAGGTGAAAAAGTGATAAACTCACTTAAAGGTATCATTATTGAACAGCCGGGCATGATAGCCCTTTATGCCGCCATCGTATCAATTATCAGCAAGGAAGGGCTGTTCTGGTATACGAAACTGGCAGGACAAAAAGTAAACAGCCAGGTTCTTGTGGCCAACGCCTGGCACCACCGGTCCGATGTCTTTTCCTCAATCGGCACCGCACTTGGCATTTCGGGCGCAATTTTCCTTGGAGAAAAGTGGAGGATCCTTGATCCGGTGGCAGGGATCATTGTAAGTCTTTTCATTCTGAGGGTGGCTGTCAGAATCGCCGGTCCCAGTATCAGGGAACTCCTGGAAGGCTCTCTCCCTGCAGAGGCAAGGAATGATATCTCGGAAATAATTACAGGTACCAAAGGTGTAGAATGCTTTCATAATCTGAGAACACGCAAGATAGGCGAATCGGTCGCGGTGGATGTTCATATCAAGGTCGACAGTAAGATGTCAGTGGAGGCATCACATGAAATAGCGACAGAAATCGAGGAGAGGATAAAGGAAAGATTCGGGACCCGTTCACACATCGGAATCCATATTGAACCCTATTACGGGCAAAAAAGTTGCTGATCCGGTTAAAATTCACGATCATTGAAACCGATTTATAAGAAATGTCAATAATATGAAAACCGCCGGAAAAAGCTTCAGTAACCGTCTTTTCAGTGCAATAGAGAAGGCCGGCAATGCTCTTCCCCATCCGGCAGCTCTTTTCGGTATTTTCGGCCTGATAACCATACTGGTCTCGGCAGCCGGTCATTTCCTTAACTGGGAAGGAATAAATCCCTCAACCGGAGAGAGTATCAGGGTTGTTAATCTCCTTTCAAAAGAGGGTCTTCACAGGATACTTCTTGAGATGGTAAACAACTACACCGGCTTTGCTCCGCTGGGAATTGTAATGGTTGCGATGCTGGGGATAGGAGTTGCCGAGAGCAGCGGCCTCATAAAGGCTGCCATAAATGCCCTTCTTCTCAAAACCCCCAGGAATCTTGTTACATTCATGATAGTGACTGCCGGCATCCTGTCAAATGTAGCGTCCGATCTTGGTTATATTCTGATCATCCCGCTGGCCGGCATGATCTTCCATTCCCTGGGCCGGCATCCGGTTGCCGGCATGTCAGCGGCATTTGCGGGAGTAAGCGGCGGATTCAGTGCGAACCTTCTGATAGGGACCATCGATCCCCTTCTGGCAGGATTATCCACAGAGGCTGCCAGGATAATCGATCCCGGTTATTATGTTACACCGACAGCAAATTATTACTTCATGGCTGTATCAACATTAATAATTGCCTCTGCAGGCACATGGGTGACAAGGGCCTGGATCGAACCGCGTCTGGGTAATTACACTGGTGATGTGGAGCAGGAACCGATTGCGGATCTGGCTCCTGCCGAGAAGAAAGGGCTTAAGTGGGTGCTTTTCACGTTGCTTATATGGATACTGATCTTCTGTGCCGGCCTGATCCCTGACAACGGCTTCCTGAGAGGACCCGACAACACGGTTATCCACTCCCCCCTCCTGAAGGGTTTTATTGCAATACTCTTCCTTGTCGCATCTTCGTGCGGCATTGTCTTTGGTTCTGTTGCGGGTACTTACAAAAAACACAACGATGTCTTTTCGGGCATGGCCGTAAGCTTCAGAAGCATGGTGGCATTTCTCGTACTGGTCTTCTTCGCGGCACAGTTTGTAGCATGGTTCAGATGGAG
>CAYRQY010000025.1:0-18142 GCA_964426435.1 uncultured Rikenellaceae bacterium
GGAACTGCTTAATTTCCTGAGAGACAATCTTATTTATCCGGAGGCCGCGAAGGTTCAGAAACTGGAGGGAAGGGTGATCGTGAGATTTATAGTGGACACCGACGGCAATGCAGTATCACCTGCAGTCCTTAAGGGTGTCCATCCCCTGCTTGACGCTGAAGCTCTGAAAGTGGTCAGTAAAATGACGGGATTCAAGCCGGGCATGCAGGGTGGTAAACCTGTTAATGTATGGTATATGGTACCTATCACTTTTTCACTTCAGTAGAACCCCTGATCTAACTCCCGGTGCTCCAGAAACGCTTGTTTCTGGCCGCTTTAAGGACATTCAGGGCCTTGCTTCTGATATTGATGACTATCTCTCCAGTCATCTCCACCGGCTCACCGTCGACATGGAACCTGGTCTCATCGGTGTTGATCACAACTTCCTTGTCTGTCCTGATATACCGTACATACTTTGACCTGTTAAGATTCCCGGTAAAGAGCTTGTGTATAAATGAAAGGAACATATATTTGGGGAAAGGCCTTATCATTACAATATCCATTATCCCGTCGTTGGGCACTGCTTCGGGGGCTATGAAGGCATTATTGCCGAACTGCCTGGTGTTGGCGACAGTCAGTACAAAAAGATCCTCTGAAACAATCTCCTCGCCTCCGGCCTTTATGTCAATATGAACCGGACTGAGCTGCCAGAAGGTTTTTAGCGTAAGGTAAATATACGGAATGATCCCCCTCAGCTTCAACTTGTTGAATGAATGGGCCACAAAACTGTCAAGACCTATGCCGGCAACATTGAGGCATAACTTATCGTTGATCTGGATAATATCGGTACTCACAACCTTACCTTTAGTGATGTCTTGCAGCAGGAACCTTATATTAGGCCTGAACCCGAATTCCCTTGCAAAACCGTTTCCCGATCCCACAGGAAGAACTGCCAGTATCTTGCCGGTACCTATCAGCTCCTCAGCCACCGTGTGTACAGTCCCGTCGCCTCCTGTTGCCACGAACACATCATATTCATCAAAATGCTTCCTGATCAGTTCGGCAGTATCATCAACGCAGAGTGTCTTGATGCAGCAGAGGTTCTTCCTTAGCTGAAGCTCGGATGAAATGATAAGATTGACAGGAGCTACTCCTGCCTTTGGATTGATAATGAAGAGCGCCCTTTTCTTTTCTCTGCCGGAAAATTCCATACCCAAATGTACGGAACTTTTTTGGTTTTGTCCTCCAAGGCCACTCCCCGTCGCCTGTCATCTATCATCTATCATCTATCATCTATCATATAAGGGTACCTGTAGTCCGTATCGGGTATCAGTGTCTCCTTGACCGTTCTAGGGCTTACCCATCGAAGCAGGTTCAGGTGGCTGCCAGCCTTGTCGTTCGTCCCCGAAGCCCTCGATCCTCCGAAAGGCTGCTGCCCGACCATTGCACCTGTGGGCTTATCGTTGATATAGAAGTTTCCGGCAGCATAACGCAGGGCCCTGCAGGCTTTCATCGCGGCATATTTATCGTTGCTGAAGACAGCGCCTGTAAGTCCGAACGGAGAGGTCTCGTCGCAAAGCTTCAGTGTCTCCCCGTATTCATCATCGTCGTAAACATAAATAGTCATCACAGGACCAAAGATCTCCTCCTCCATAGTGATAAAATGCGGATCTTTTGCAAGGATAATAGTGGGCTCGACAAAATAGCCCTTCGATCTGTCGCCATTCCCTCCGGCGATAATCTCCGCATCGGGTGACGACCTGGCAATATTTATGTACGACATTATCTTTTCAAATGAAGCATTGTCTATAACGGCATTGATGAAATTCCCGAAATCCGTAACATCTCCGGTTTTCATCGATGATAACATCCCAAGCAGGTGACCTCTGGTATCGTCCCATAATGATCGCGGGATATATGCCCTTGATGCCGCCGAACATTTCTGTCCCTGGTATTCGAAAGCACCCTTTGCAATGGCTGTGGCAAGTTCAACCGGCCTTGCAGAACCATGTGCGAAGATGAAACCTTTTCCTCCCGTCTCCCCGACGATCTTGGGGTATGACCTGTAATTCCCCAGGTTTTCTGCAACCTGCTTCCACAGGTTATTGAAAGTGGTGTTTGAACCTGTAAAATGTATGCCTCCCAGCTCACGGTGCCTTAGTACTATACTGCTGATAAGCTTACCTGATCCCGGGACGAAATTAATGACGCCGTCGGGCAATCCGGCCTCCCTGAAAATCTTCATGAGGTACCAGCCGGAAAGAACAGCGGTTGATGCCGGCTTCCATACGGTTGTGTTACCCATCAGTGCGACGCTTGCATTCAGGTTCGACGCTATTGCAGTGAAGTTGAAGGGTGTGATGGCGTAAATAAAGCCTTCGATAGGCCTGTATTCCAGACGGTTGATGCTTTGTATGCCTGAAATTGGTTGTTCGTGATAGATAAGGGAGGCGAAATGTGTATTGAACCTGAGGTAATCGATAACCTCGCAAGCTGAATCGATCTCAGCCTGGTAGGCATTCTTGCCCTGGCCGAGCATTGTTGCGGCATTGATCACAAACCGGTACTTCTTAGATATTAGCTCGGCAGCTTTCAGCATCACCGACGCCCTCTCCATCCAGGAGAGGTTCATCCAGGCCTTCTTTGCATCGAGGGCGGCATCGATGGCAAGTGAAACCTCCTTTTCAGTTGCCAGGTGACAGGTGGCCAGGGTATGCTGATGATCGGAAGGCATTGTTATCCTGACGGTCTTTCCCGTGCGGATCTCCTTTCCTCCTATAATCAATGGGATATCGGCAACACCGGCTTTTTGCCGTTCCAGCTCTTCCTCAAGCAGTATCCTCTCACTGCTTCCCGGCAGATAGGAGAGGACCGGCTCATTCCCGGGTTCCCTGAAGTTATAAATGGCATTATTCATGACTTTTGTATTTAATATGTAACACTCCCCACGAAGTTTTGTTGAGCATCGCCCATCGCCTATCCTCTATCCTCTATCATCTATCCTCTATCATCTATCATCTATCATCTATCATCTATCTTCTTCATGCGTCATCCCCTCATAGATCTTCATTATCTCTTCGCGAAACTCCTCAGGGGCTTCTAGATGGCCCCATCCTGCCTGGATCTGCCATAAACCGTCATAAACCGAATCGTGATACGAGCGTATGAGATGAGGTATATTTCTTTCCGTCAGTAATCCGCTCAGCAGTTTAGCTTCAATCTCATTGTTGAGCACAAGTATCTTATGGGCTTTTGTCATTTTTAAATGGTTTTAATTCATTCATATCTGTAATTCTTCATTTCAGTGCGACGGTTTCGCCGTCCGCACATTGTATGATGAGGTCACGATTACTGAAGGATCGCTCTCCGATTGTGCCGTGAGAGTTACAGTTGCTCTGCCGGAAGCTTTATTTTCCGATGAAATAAAAACGGGTATCGTTTCAGAGTCCCCGGGTTTCAGTGAGGCGAGTGCGTTCAGAAGCTGAGCCTCCACTGCGCTGCTGCCGGAGACGGTTACAGAAAGACGGTAGATATCCTGATCAGGGGACCCGGTACCGGTAAGTGTGAAGAAGTGATACTCACCTCTCTCCTTCATGCGTCTGACCTGCGGTGCCTGCAGGATGGCGCCTCCTTTTTCCTGACCTGATCCGTCGAGCGATCTGACGCCCAGTTTATAAACGAGAATACCATCGCTGTTTCTGCGAAGGTCAATAATGTAAAAGTGCAGCCTGTTGTGTTCGTCGGTCCATTCATAGAGGCTTCCCGAGTTAAGGCCTGCATGGAAGAGGGCATCGTTAAGCTGCCGGTAGTCGGCAATGGTCCTCATAACGGGTGTACCGTCGGGCCTGATGTAATCGATCATATTGATATCTTCGGGGTGAGCGTCGATCACCCAGTTGAAGCAGTTAAACTGGTTCGGTCCTCCGTTGCGGCTCTCCTTGTCTTTGTTCTTTGCCAGCAACACTCCGTTATCGGGGCAGAAGGAGTCATATCCTATACGCTGGACAACCTCAAGGGAATAGAAATTATAATTCGGTATTCCCGGGGAGAGTGGATTCACTGCCGGATCATCCTCGGGTGTCCGGTCATGAGGCTCATCGCCATCGAGTCTTACGATGATCCCGGCATAGGTTCCATGCTCAGGTTCTGCAGCCCTTGCCGTTACCTCCGCGACCACAGGACCCGAGAGGGCCAGCCCTTCGCGGCTCAGTGTCAGCACCTGCTCATCGGTGATGAATCCGTTCACCATCCTGTTCCTCAGCATAAGGCCTGCAGGCATGGCAGCCCCCATGGTTGGAGGGACCACCCACCTCATGTGCGGTCCGCCGGGCCCGTTGAACGATCCGCGATCCATCATGTCCCATGTGCCCGATCCTACCCTGCGGTAAGGTTGTACGTAGGGGTTATTGTTGTTGTCGCCTATTCTGAAAGCAAAATGACCCAGCTCGTGTGTTATCGTTCCTGAATTCTCTCCCTGCCTGATCGACGAAAGGCCCCATTGCATCTGTCCTGCTTTCCATGATGTCCACGGAACATACCGGGTAGGTATCCAGGCGGGCTTTGTTGTGTCGGGGTTACCCCATTCGGGAGGGATCTCTTCGGGCGAATTGAATTTCATCTCGCCGAATTCCTGCCATACTCCCGTTTCGTCGTATCCGGCATATATCCGCAGTATTGCATCGTAACCCGACTTTATGTCGCCGGCATCAGCTTGCCAGAGGGCATCCACATCAGGCTCCATGCGGCTGTTGGCCCTGCTGCCGTCGGGGGTGTAATCATTCTGGCCCCACTCGCCGAGCCCGTATTCCCAGAGGTTTTTGGGCATCCTGTAAGGCCCGAACGGATCGAGTGCCGTGATACCGAACTTTCCACGCGACTGCTCCATCCAGTAGCCATTGATCGTCTGGCCATGGTTCACCGCCGACGGCACCAGCCAGAAATCAGAGTAAAACCGGGGTACATCTTCTCTTTTCAACGGATTAATCTGAGGATTCCCGAAAAGATCTGATTGTTTCGGAAGGGTGATAACGAAAGGCTGGTCAGGAAAATCCACTGCAACCAGGGCCATCCTGAATTTCCTCTCCGGCACCAGCGAAGGATCGGCCCAGTTCTTACCCGGTATCGGCCTGTAATCATCCCAGGTCATGTCGTCCTGGTCCTGTACAATCTGGGGATCAATTGGTTTTGGCGGGATGGGAAGTGCAGCGCCGGGTTTTCCGGCAGGGTTTGCCGGCACCGAACCCTGTGGCAAAGCTGAGATACCAAGAAACAGGGAAATGGAAATGATAAGAACAGATTTCATGATAATAATTCCTGATTCACTTACGAATTAAGGAAATTATTTCAAGATTATCAATTCTTCACACTGACAAGTACACAGTTGTTCATCAGCACATCCATCAGGTATCCCGAGCATTCACCCCGTATTGTTACCACCTGGCCGGCCTTTAGTTCAGGAAGATCTTCGGAATTACGGAATGTGCAGATTACCGACATATAATTACTGTCAGTCTTAAGCGACACGTTAACGGAGTTGTTCTCGCCATGATTGACAGACTGCACTGCTCCGGTCACCTCAATTATCCTGTTTGCATATTTCGCGACAGCATCAGGTTCATTATCCTCAAACGCTTTTAGGAGTGCTGCTGCTGTCATGGCATAGTCGGGTTTAACCTTGTTCAGATCCTTTTCCCGCAGGTTATACATGTAAATGGCGGCAATAATTCCTGACACGACCAGCAGGAAGATGAAAACAAACGCAATGATGTACCATGTTTTCCGGGAGAACTTATTTGGCGATATTGTCATAACCGATAGGTATTTAAGATTATGCAGAATTGGTTATTGCTGCTGAGTGTATTCCATTCTTACTGTCACCTCAATTATCCTGGCAATATTGTTCCTTACCACAGATGGAATTCTTATCCCGTAATCCTCCGGGGCCACGTTGAACTTCGACTCTGCCCTTATGGTTCCCTTCGCCACTTCGATTATTCCTTCGGAACTGATCTTTTTTGTAACATCCCTTATTGTAAGGTCTCCTTCAACGGTTACCCTGTGGATGCCCTCTCTTGTTAGGTCAACTGAGCCGATGTTTGTTATCTTTCCCGTAAAGGTTGAACGCGGAAACTTCTGTGATTCCAGGAAGTTCTCATTGAAATGTTCCTGCATAAGAGCTTTCTCAAACCTGAATGATCTGATAAGCACCTGGAACACTATTTCACCTGTTTTAATATCCAGGACGCCTGCCACCTGGTTGTTGTCGGCTTTTATGTCTTCAAGCGGCGTCGAGGAAAAGAAACCGATATACCCGTTCCGGGTGATATATTTCTGGGCATCTGCAGTGTAGCTGAGGCCCAGAAGAATCAGAGTGATTATTAAATATCTCATGGTAATCATTTCTGGTTGAACTTAATAATACTACCTGTTATAATATAATAACAATGATTGCAAGGTTTTGTTTAGTAACTTATTATAAGATATTAAGTTACACAGAGAAACACAGAGAAACACAAAGAAAGAAACACAGAGAGCCACAAAGAAAGAAACACAGAGAGCCACAGAGAAGGTTTATACCGGAGTTTTCTGTTCCGGTTTACCTGACCGTGAATACCCGGAGAAGGTTAAACCCGAAGTAGACATCACCATTGCTCCATCTTCCGGTTGTTTCGCCAATGAATCCTTTTTCGATCATTGAACGGGAGTTCGAAAAAAGAAGCTGGAAGACATGACCTCCGGTCTCAATGTCAAATCCGATTGTGAGAGGACCAAACACCTCCTCGTTCCTGTAAGTCTGGTTAGCGGCTATCAGGAAATATTCGGCGTTGAAACTGATTCTTTTAGCCAGTTTTATTCTCCCTCCTGCTCCGAGGGCCAGAAGATCGTTCGGATCGAAGCCGTAGTCAACCAGGTTACGGTGAAGCCAGGTGGGGGTTAGCTGCAGAGAAAAGGCCTCACTGAACTTACGTCCTATCAGCAGCTGATTTACCGTTGCCAGCCTCGAGGCGAACCAGGATGAGCCCGGCGGCTGGGGCAGGTCAATTGTTCTCATCGCAAGCGAGGAAAAAAGTGATACGGAAACGGGTATTGATTTCGGCCCCTTACTCTGGCGCAAAAGTGAAAACTTCAGGAATCCGTCGAAGGTTTTTTCCCACGAACCTCTTCCCAGGCCTATCATCAGCCAGTCAGTCACCCCATATTCCATGCCCAGGTGCATGGTTGCCTGATCGAGTCCGAAAAACTCGCTGAAGCCGGCATCAACCCTCCCAAAACGGTGAGAGATCCTGAAGTCAAACTGCCCGGCAGGTGTTCTCTCGATTGAATGCCCGTTCATTATCCTGGTTGTCTTGAAGGTTGCCGTGACGCGTTCAGCACCCTCCGTCTCATGATCGGCCAGCAGGTCGAGAAGGTTCTCCTGGGCAATAAGGCTTGCTGTTACGGCCAGGGAAATCATAACGAAAAAAACTTTTTTCATCTTCTCTGTTTTTGGATTGTAAGTTAATAATAATAATTGAGACAGAGTGCCCGGCAGGCATTTGCCGCCTCTTTCTCATTTTTCTCCCAATCCTGCTATCACGAAAGTGCTGCTTATTGTGTTTCCTGCCTCATCGACCGCCGTAATGACGTGATTACCAGGTAATGCAAGCAACTCAGCCTGGTGGATAAACCTGGTTGTTGCTATATATGTATTATCGAGATGCCAGAAGATTCTTTCAGATGGATTCCTGTGGGCAATCTCGGCGATAACCCTTGTTTGCCTGCCTGTCTGGTCGCGTGGAATGAATATCCTTGCTCCCCTTGTGGGATAGATGAATTCCATTGCCGCAATGACTGTACCGCCGGTGCATCCGGGGGCATACGGAGGTACAGGCCTGTACCAGGGATTCTTCTGCTTATAAAAGTACTCCATCGCTGGCGGAAGAATAAACCATGGCATGCTTATCATTTCACCCTGGGGCACGCACTCTGCCGTAACGAGCCTTGTCCCGGTTTTATCGAGATGGATTACCCGGTGATAGGGGCATACTTCGCTTCTTAATCCGTCCGGACAGGCAGAAATCTCTTCTGTCTCAGGACAATCAGGTCCGGCTCTGTGGCCGCTCAGCCTGCAGACACGGATGATGGTCATCTCTTCGTCGGGACGGGTGAACCATTCTCCGGTACCCATAAGGTTCACAAGGTCGAACAGTATCGGTGCTGCCGCGGAAAGGCCTGTCAGTCCCGGCCTCCCTTCTCCGTCGGCATTTCCGGCCCATACCCCGATAACATATTCCGGTGTTGTGCCTACCGCCCATGCATCCCTGAATCCGAAGCTTGTCCCGGTCTTCCACGCAACGGAAGGCGATGAAGCGAAATACTGCCAGCCTGCTTCACTCTCAGGTCTGTTCACTTTTCTCAGGGCTTCGTAGGTGAGCCATATTGAAGAAGCTGAAAGAAGAGGGATCTCCGTTGCCTGATCAGTTTTATCAACACGATCCTCAGGCCTTATATATGGAGGATAATAATCTGAGTTATTGTATTTATTTTCAGAGTTATACCTTTTAAGGACCCTTGACATGGAGGCGTATGCTCCCGTAAGATCCCAGAGTGATGTTTCACCGCCTCCCAGGATAAGGGATAAGCCATAGTGGTCTGCTGTGCGGGTAAAGCCGGTAAACCCCGATTTGCGCAGCAGGTCGAGGAACCGTTCAGTGTGGTACTGCTGGAGCATTCTGACTGCCGGAATGTTGAGCGATTGGGAGAGTGCCAGGGAGGCCGGAACTGCTCCGCTGTAGCTGCGGTCGAAATTCTTTGGTGCAAAACCCGGGAAACGTGTCGGAACATCCGCAATCAGCGTGTTGGGCAGGAGGTCGCCGGAGTTCTGCATGGCAGCGTACAGGAAGGGTTTCAGGATGCTGCCGCTGCTCCTGGGCGAAGTAATGATATCGACACTTCCCGAATGAGCGGAAGCGTTCGCGCCGGCGCTGTTGCCAACATACGCAAGCACCTTCCCGGAATCAACGCTTACGATAAGGCATGCGGCATTGAATATGAGGCTGGCCGAAAGATTTCTCTGGTGTGAATTTATTATTTCTGCAGCCTTTGCCTGAAGAAAAGGATCCAGCGTTGTCCGCACCCTCTCTCCCCTGTTGCTGAGGAAGAACCTGTCGGTAAGGTGAACAGCTGATGAAGGCAGCGGCTTTGGTTCCCCCGGCAGCGGCTCCTCTAATGACAGTACTAGTGTAAGCGAGTCGATGAATCCTCTCCCGTGAAGCTTCATTAGCAGGTTGTTGCGTTTCTCCCTGAGAACATCCTGGTTTCTTCCCGGGAAGACAAGAGCAGGTGAATTGGGAAGAATGGCAAACGCGGCAGCTTCTGCCCAGGTAAGGTCTTCGGGAGATTTGCCGGCGTATCTCCACGAGGCAGCTTCGAGCCCCACGGTGTTGCCCCCGAAGGGAGCATTGGCTGCATACATCCCGAGTATTGCCTTTTTTGACCTCAGCACTTCAAGCTTGACTGCTCCGAAAACCTCTACAAGCTTTCCGGAATAGGTCCGTTTCCGGTTGCCTCCCGAAAGCCGCGCAACCTGCATGGTGATTGTGCTTCCTCCCCTTATAATCCTTCCTGCTTTAATATTTGCGATGAAGGCCTTTAATACCGACACTGGATTTACACCCGGATGATACCGGAACCAGCGGTCCTCTGATGTGATGATGGCTTTTTCAAACTTATCGGGCACCCTTCCCCGGAAGGGGAATCTCCACTGCCCGTCAGCGGCAATCCTTGCCCCGAGAAGCGACCCGTCGGCAGCCTCAACAACCGTCGACAGGGGAGCGTCAAAGCGAGGTACAGGGGTGATAATAAATAAGATCAGCAGTGCGCCTGCTGACACTAATGCTATTTTGCGCCGCCGGCTCAACTGTTATTCTGTTACTCTTACCATTCCTCCGGGTTGCCTCGACCAGCAATTCTCGGTGTACATCGCCTCACACCAGATTGACGGCTGGTAAAAATCTCCCCTGTAAGCCGCGCTCAGGACCATAACAAAGGTCTTTGTCTCTCCCCTGTTAAGACTGAAGTAGGTGGCAACCCTGTCGTCACGGAAATCGCGGTAGTCATACGGATTCTCCTTTATCCCGTAAGCCGCCTCGAACAGTCTGGTATTCTGTATCTCCCAGCCCGAAGGCACCATTTGCACAAGAGCTATGTTATCCACCCTGCTGAAGGAAGTATTGGTGACCCTTGTTACCATCATGAAGTCGGTTCCCTGTTTAAGCTCCTTCTGGTTTACAGGCCTGAGGTTCATATCCACATAACTGACCGCCATTGCGAGACCTTTCTCCTCAGAGACAGGATCTGCCATGGCAGGGATACCCTTTCTGACAATATTTACATAGAGCGGCACGGAAGAGTTATTGATAATTCCGAAGCTGTTCTCTCCCGTTATCACGGGGAGACTTTTTGAAAGCTGCTGGTCTGGCATAATCGTTTCTTCCGACCTTTGTCCGTTTATTGTCAGGTTAATGCTGATCTTATCTTTAGCCTCACCGGGGAATAATTCGGCAAACTTCATATAGGAAAAAAGGCCCCACGCCAGGGTCTGTGTGCTGTGCCAGCTGCCGGGGCCTATCTGGTCGCAGATATTCCTGAGCAGTGGAAGGGCTTCATCACTCTTTTTCAGGAGAGTAAGGGTATATAGGATGATTGCCTGATCGCGCACCTGGCTGCCGTAGTAATAATCGTGGAAGGCTGGTTCTGTTGAGGTGTTGCGCATATCCAGAAGTGTCTCCGCTACCTCAGGTCTTCCTGAAACGGCATAGGCTGCCGCAAGGAGCCATCGCGACAGCTGTGGTATTTCCGCGGTCTCGCGCAGCCTGTTCATCGCTCCCCTTTCGGGCTCTCCGGCCAGGGCAAGAGTGAGGAGCCTGTAAGCCTGATCGTTGGCAGATTGCCGGAATTGTGAGTCGTACCTCCATCCGAGCGCCCTGTTCCTCTGGTAAAGGATCCAGTTCCTTTTAAAGCCTGTTGGAAGAAGATACCCCATCCTTTCAGCCTCTATCATAAAATGACCGGTGTACGACGTTACCCAGTTATCCGGCTGGTATGCTCCGGGCCACATGGCCAGGCCGCCGTCACTCATCTGACGTCCTGCGATCTTTCTTATGGCTTCCCTTATATTGCCCGATGCTTCACCGGCAATCTCTGAACTGTTTCCGGAAAACCTGCTTATCCAGAGCTGGGGAAAAACCGCCGAGACTATCTGTTCAGTACAGCCATGGGGATAATTGATGAGATAATCAATCCTTTTCTTCAGGTTGATCGAGGGAAGTGCAGAAACTTCAGCAATCGCGCTGTTCGATCCCTCCATCCCGAAAGTTGAGAATAATGATTCCCATTTCTCTCCCGGTTTTATGATCCTGAGCTCCGATCTGGTCTCAGGCGGATTGGGACTGCGAACGTCGAGTTCAATCTCATGGAGCGCCGTCTCGCCTCCTCCCGCGGCGGAGACCTTAATAACAGCCCTGCCTGTTTTTTCTCCTGCAGTGAAAATAAAACCGGCATCATATTCACCCTGCCCCTGCGCCTGAAGATTGAGACTGCTTTGTTCGAAACTCAGGAGAGAATTGCTTTCAGCCCTTAAGCTTACGGCTGATATATTATCTTTCTGAATGAAGACGGAGACGGGCAGGTGTGCTTTTTCACCGGGACTTATAACCCTGGGTGCCGTGGCCAGTACCATCAGCGGATCCCTTACGGGGACAGATTTTTCAGCGGATCCGAAAGCCCTTTCATTGCCTGCCACCACCATCACCCTCACCGAGCCGGTGTACTGAGGCAGCGAAACGGTGTGGGTGCCTGTCTTTCCTGCCCCCAGCTCAAACGGCCCGAGGAACCTGACAGCTGGTATAAATCTCTGCGCCTTGCCAAGCGACCTGTCGATTACAGCCTCATCGCCGCCCACTGCAAAGATCCGCTGGAGAGTGCCGCCGAAGGCTCCAAGCACTAAGTCATAAAGATCCCAGGTCCTTACACCAAGCGCCTCACGGGCATAAAAATAATTCCAGGGATCAGGTGTTCTGAAAGCGGTTATGTCAAGGAGCCCTTCGTCCACCACAGCCAGAGTGTATGTCATAGGTTTTCTGTCCTTTTCGGTCACTGTGATTTCAAAAGGCTTCTGCGATCGTAATTCATCAGCCATCTTTATTACGGGCGACAGGTGCGAACCCGGATCCTCAACCATTACCGGTACGATCCCGTAAAGCCTTATCGGCATATCATTAATTGTCTGTGCATGAGGCTGTATCAGTGTGACGTATGCATACACGTTGGGAGCCATGGCAGAACTGGCTTTAAAAATTACCTCCGTGCTTCCGGGATTTGTTGCTACACGCTTCTCCTCAACGATCCCGGTTGAGTTTTCAAGGGTGATTATCGCCATGGATTTTTCAGGCGAGGGGAAGGAGATCCTGACATCATCACCGGGATTGTACTTATCCCTGTCGGTGCTGACGGCAAGCTGGGTTGCTCCTCCTCCGCTCTCTTTTATCCCGTATTCCCACGGCCAGTCTATCAGCACAATCCTTCCCGTTGAATGGCCTCCCGGGGTGCTGACCCTGATAAGATAGCGCCCCCATTCGTTCCTGTCAACCCTGAACGTGAAGCTTCCTTCTCCGCCCTTTGTGGTTATTTTCTGCTGTATGGAGGGCTTGTATAGCCTGCTTGAAATATAATAGGCAAGGTTTTCCTGATCCGACTCCCACCACCATCTGTAGGATATCCTGTAGACCGTCAATTCGGCAGTTGTACTGGCTGGCAGGCCGTTCTCATCCACCGTCACGACCTTCACATCGATATCCCTGTCGGTGAAAAGCATCCTCTCCTTTCCTTTCAGTGCCGGAATTGAGATGCCGGCATAAAGGGAGTAGGGGGAATATTTAAATGCAGTCTGAACAATGCTTTCATCTCCTCCTCGCTCGGCAACCTTCGCAGTAAATACTGCATTAAGCATGCCCGGCGCATTGAAGGGCAGCGCGGGATCAAATGTGAAAGATGCCTTTCCGTTATCATCCGTGGAACCTTCGAAAGTCTTTACTGTTTCAGCATAAAACTCCGTTGCGGGATCATCGAAATTATACTGCCCGTATCCCGGGAATTCCGTGCGCGTATGCTTTAGAAGATATTCCACCGTCGATCGCTGGTTTCCGGCAGTAAGACCTGTCAGCCATTTTACATCAATACTTCCCCTTGAGGCCCCTGCTTTGCCTCCGAGTATTTCTGAAGGGAATGAGAGGTTTATTTTCAGGCGGTTGGGCTTGATCGTCTCCACCCGGACCCTCTTGGTGAATGTCGCGCCCCCTATCCTGATAACGGCACGGTAGTTGCCCGTTATATCCCCGGCTTTCGTCGAGGTGCGGAATACAAGTATCTTTCCTTTGGCATATGGCTGTACCTGGTAGTCTGTCCTCTGTTCAAGGGGATTGATAAGCTCAAACTGAACGGGATGATTCTCCGGCAGCTCATTCTTCATATCCCTTATGAAGACGGAAAGGAAGACGGAGTCGCCCGGCCGCCACACATCCCTCTCGCCGTGGATGAATGTTTTAAGGCCCTCCTCGGGCACGGTGCCCGATACATCGAATGAACTTAGCGATAACGACGATCCGTCGTTGACTTTCAAATAGTTACGATCCTGATCCTTTTCAGCGACAAGCAGAAAGGGTTTGCGTTCGCAGATAAGTGCCACGGACCCTTCCTTCCCCGTATTGCCGCTGGCAACCAGCTGCATCTGGTAATCAAATACCTTTATTGCCGCCTCGTTCACCGGCATTGCCGTGATAATGTCGTTCACCGTTACAACCAGCCTGTTGTCGTCCCCTCTCTTGGCCATTATCCCAAGATTGGAGGCTATAATGTTTCTCGATGCTTTTTTGTCGGGACTGTAATAAGCATCCTTGCACGGATCGTCGCGGTCTCTCCAGTCAAAGCCCATCGAGTAGTATACCAGGTCGTCGACATCGTCGTAATAGTTGTCGGGATCGTCCCAGTAATCGCGGTTCCGGGCTTCCGATTCATTGAGAAGTTCCTCATACCTGCTGTCGGGGGGCGACCCGCTGCACTGGAAGAGGGAATATGATCTTCTCATCCTGAGCTCCACCCTGTAGAGAACTCCGGGCTCAACGGTGATGTAATCCGAGAGATCTATGCTGTAGAGATTCCAGGTGTCGGGTATCAGCATGGAAGAACCGGTTATAAGATCCACTTTTCCTGAATAGACCGGACGGCCGAAGCGCTTCATTCCCCAACCCGTATTTATGTCCTGTTCCTGGAGAAAATAGGGAAGGTTATTTTCGAAGATCCTTATGATTTTCAGATCGACAGACTTAAGGTTGGCTGCCTTAAACGGGAAGATAAGGTTCTGTGATGCAGGGACGATGATCCCGTTTCCAGTCAGCGCTATGGAAGGGGGTACAGAGGTAAAGTCGAGCTGCCCCGAGAATCGTGAGGGAAGGGTTACACCCCTGCTGTTCTTCAGGGAAGGCTCAACGTTAACCGTTACCACGCCCCTTAGCCCCGTACCGGGAAAAATACTTACAATATTGAGGTTGCTGCTGATAGTCAGGGGCGTGGCCGGATCAATCCAGATAAGACCTTCCCTTTCCTGGGAGGCATCAACGGGATCTGAAAAGACAATATCCATTCTCTGGCTTTCACCGGGATATTTGACCAGGTTGAGAACAGTGAATTTGTCTGTTGAGGGTATCCCGACGCTTGCCGAGCCTTTGCGCCTCACCCCCGACGGTGCGCCATCCCACGAGAGAGTCAGCACCTGGTCCTTTGCCGTGCGCCGGATATCTGTAACCCTGAATCTGTGGCTAAGGATATCCGAGTGATCCCAGACAATGTTCAGTTTGTTCCTCCCCAGTCTCGCTTCGACCAGTTTTTCCGCCTCTGCCGAGGGAAGATAGTCGGAGGCAATCAGTTCTCCGTTCAGAACATACCTGTTCTCATCTGCCACGGTAGTCTCCAGATGACCGGTGATTACATGAAAGTCTTTTTTGACTGTCTGTATCCTCAGCGGGAAGTTTCTGAACCTTTCCTTTACATCTGCAATTCTATGGAGGCTGAGAACCCCGGTCCAGGTCATGCCAGGCTCCAGAAGCCGCGAAGGCCTGAAGACTAGCGTTGTCTCATCAATCCATTCGGTCCTGCCTTTTATGGCAGGCCTGAAAGTGATCAGTCCCGACGGCCTCTTTCTGTTTGCCATTGCTGCAAACTCCGGGGTGAATCTGATCTCTATTACCGAGTTGGCCCTTACTGTCCCGGATGTGTACCCCGAGATATACTCGCTGAATCCCTGGTCGATCGGAAATGCCAGGTCTGATATCGCAGGCGCTTTGCGGAGTGACAGTTTTGACAGGGCTCCTTCCCTTTTACCGCATGAAACGGATAAAAGAAGTATTGACAGCAAAACAACGGCTTTTGCAGATTTCATAGGTGTGATTTATTTAAGAGTCAAAAATTCTTATGAATACGGGAAAGCTATAGCAGGATCCTGTTCCCGAGCTGCTTTGATATCAGTCCGAGTGCAGCGCTCAGGTTACTGTACCTTTTCTGCAGGGCTATCACTCTCACGGTATCTCCTTCGCGTGCGGCCTCCTCGAGCTCAAGCATGACATCGCGTCTTTTCATGTTGATCTTGTCGCTCTTGAATTTGAGCACGGCATCAGGCACGATAGTTTTCAGCTTCATTTCCTCTGTCTCGACAAAGGTGTGCTTATCCTTCCATATCCTGCTCAGTTCGTGATGATCGGCAAGAAGCTCGGCCGATTGCCGTGATATCTCCGGATCCTCATGCTTGACAAAATGCTTGTCGCCGGGGAATATACCCTGTTCAGCATGGAACCTGAAATCGCCGAATATGCGCCTGCACACGGGATCGTCAAACTCGAGATCGTCCGAAACAATCTCCCGTACCACATAATCCAGAACGGTTATCACCTCTTCTTCCTCATCTTCCTTTCGTATTACGCGGGCGAACTCCTCGCTTCCGAATTTCAGCAGGAGCCTTATTACTTCCTGTTCGGAATAGAGCGGGATAGTTTTATGGACTGCGCGCTTAACCGTCTCAGGAGGCGGCAGGGGAAGGTCCTCCGGACCCGGATACCTGTTTCTGTCCTGGAAGCTCTTTTGCTGCCTCAGCTTATTCACCTCGTGATAGAGCACCGGCTCGGGAACCTCCAGTATCAGGCTGCACTCCTTGATGTAAATGGTTCGTGTTATGGCTTCGGGGATGACCGCTATGGACCTCACAATATCACGTACAAGACCTGCTTTTTTTACCGGATCATTATCCGCTTCATCCATCAGCAGGCGTATCTTGAAGCGTATGAAATCCGTCTCATTCTCCCTGAGGAATTTATTAAAATCCTCGCTGCTTAACTTCTTCGACAATGAATCGGGATCCTCTCCGTTCGGGAGAAGCACGATCTTCACGTTCATCCCCTCTTCGAGCACAAGGTCTATCCCCCTGATGGAAGCCTTTATTCCCGCCGGGTCGCCGTCGTACAGGATCGTAATGTTCTGGGTGAACCGTTTCACCAGCCTGACCTGCTCCTGGGTGAGCGACGTTCCCGATGAGGCTACCACATTCTCTATCCCTGCCTCATGGAGTGACATAACGTCGGTATAGCCCTCGACGAGAAAACAGCGATCCTCTTGCGTGATGGCCTTCCTTGCCTGGAAGATCCCGTAGAGTATCTTGCTCTTGTGATAAATCTCCGACTCGGGGGAATTGACGTACTTGGCACTGCGGGGATCGGCCTTCAGGATCCTGCCTCCAAACCCCAGCACCTGTCCCGACAGCGAGTGAATGGGAAAGATAATCCTTCCGCTGAACCGGTCAAAGAGCCGTTCATCGCTCTTTATGGAAAGCCCCGACTTTACGAGAAGATCCTCCCTGTACCCATCATCAAGAGCCTTCCTGGTAAAAGAATCCCTCTTCTCGAAGGCGTATCCTGTTTCGAATTTTTTAAGGGTGGCCTGACGAAACCCCCTTTCACTGAAATATGAAAGCCCGACCGAAATACCCTCGTCACTGCTGAAGAGGTTTTCGCTGAAGACTCTTGCGGCATATCCCGTAACGACAAGAAGACTCTCCCTCTCGTTCTGTTTCTCGATATCCTCGGGAGTTCGTTCCTTCTCAACAACCTCTATATGATATTTCTTCGCGAGATACTTAAGGGCTTCAGGGTATGAGAGATGCTCGTGCTCCATGATGAAATTGACCGAATTGCCCACCTTGCCGCACCCGAAACACTTAAAGATCTCCTTTGAGGGTGAAACAGTGAACGAGGGAGTCTTCTCGTTATGAAAAGGACAAAGGCCGAGGTAGTTCACTCCTCTCTTCTTCAGCGGAACAAACTCCTGGATTACATCAACTATCTGAGCAGCATCGAGTATCCTCTCTATCGTAGGGCGGTCAATCATACTCCAAATATATTGTGAAATCCCGGAAAAACGCGGAGATTATCCGATTATATATGAACAACACCGAAGGGAAAGAAGGGGGGAGAGGGAGATTCGGGAGCGGAAGAAGGGGAGAGCGGGAGAGCGGGAGAGGGGGAGAAGAAGAAAAGCGAATGGGGGGAGCGGGAGAAGGGGAGAGGAAGAAAGTGAATGGGGAGCCCGGGAGACGGGGAGAAGTGGAATATTTAGATACTCCATTTTTCTGGATGTTGTATCATTCTTACCAGCATACCCAGAATTTTTTCATATTCCTTAAGTGTTATTAGATATTTATCTTCAGGCAGATAACCACATTCAAAGGAATAATCGAGCCAGACCTGGGTTTCAGATGCTTCTGCTTCAGCATCTGATAGTTTCGAAATAAATGCTTTTTCATACCTTCTTTTTCTGTAGGCTTCCGAGATGTTTGCTGAGACCGATCGGGAACTTCTTCTGATCTGAGATGTTAATGAATACATTTCATCTTTTGGATACGTTTTACTGAAATGAAAAATATCCATAGAGGATTTAAAGGCAGTCTGATAGACTGTAAGCTCCTTGTGGGATTTAATAATCTTCATAACTTTAATTTTAGCAGCGATACACATCAAATATACTAATTTTTCTTTTCCCCCCTTCACCTTTTCTCCCCTTCACCCCTTCTCCCCCCATCCCCCCA
>CAYRQY010000026.1:0-17972 GCA_964426435.1 uncultured Rikenellaceae bacterium
GGATTTGAATATGTTCTTCTGTTTTCAACCGATGATTCAAATATCTGCCAGATCCCTGTTTCCGGCTGGCTTTTGCAACCAGAGAGCAGCATAATGGTCAGAATAATAAGTTTAAGTATTGTGTATTGCTTCATATTTCGATAAATAGGTCATTATAATAAGGTAAACCAATCAGAAAGTCAGATTTCTCAGATATTCCGATGCCGATTTCAGGCAGGCGATCCCGTCGGGCACATTATCCCGTTCCACCATGAAGTGTTTGATCCCCTGTGAATAAGCTTCCCTGAATATAGGACGGAAATCAATGATTCCGCTGCCCGGGCATTCAAAATCCTTTCCTTCTCCGGCAGCCATATCCTTTATGTGCAGGATAACATATCGTCCCCTGTACTTTTTGAGAACCGACAGCGGATCAGCTCCTCCCTTTGCAACCCAGTAGATATCAAGCTCACATTTAACAAGGTTGCTGTCCGTATTGTCCATAAGGTAGTCAAAGGGCATGCCCATCTCCATGGGAACAAACTCTTTATCATGATTGTGCCAGCAAAATATAAGCCCGTTATCATGACATTTCTTTCCCAGAATATTCAGCCTCTCAGCACTTCTCTTACACTCTTCGAGGCTGAACGGGCCACCTGTATACCACGGCCAGTAAGTGACCGCGATCTTCATCCCAAGCTTACTGATCAGGTCAAAACTCTTCATAAGTTCATCATCGGAGGCCGTGAAATTAATTCCTCCGGCAATGGGTTTAATCCCGATTTCATTAAGGTAGTCCATATAACTTTCGGCCGATTCGCCCAGGTAACCTCCCGTTTCAATCTCAGTATATCCGAATGAAGCTGCCAGCTTTAGCACAGCCCTCCAGTCGCCTTTGAGTTCCTTGCCGATAATTCCGGAAATAAAACCAAAGTCCTTAAGCCTGTTTTGCTGTGGAATTGAGAAGATATCAGTTACAAATGCAGCCGAAGCAACTGCTGCGGCAGCTCCTTTTACAAATTTTCGTCTTGTTATCATTTTTTCCTGTTTTTGTTTTGCCCTGAGCTCTGCGCTCTGCGCTCTGCGCTCTGAGCTATCGGTCCGAAGCCGGAAGATAAGGAGCGAAGCGACGAAATTCCGCGACAGCGGAACCGAAGACCGAAGAAGTCGTCATTTGGCCTACCACCTTCGCCAGCGCCCCCTCGCCCCCTCGCTCCCTCGCTCCAGTGCCCCCTCGCCCTCTCTCCCTCTCTCCCTCTCTCCCTCTCTCCCTCGCCCCCTCGCTCCATCGCTTTTGCTCCTTGCCTTCTGTCTCCTGCTCTGAGCTCTGTGCCCTGAGCCCTGAGCCCTGAGCCCTGTGCTAATAATCCGGCAGTTTCCATGGAGACCTGTAAGTTGGAGTAACAAACTCATTTGCCCTGACGCTGTTGGTGAAGCGGTTGCCGGCATCGTCCCAGTGCAGGACAGGTTCGTCGCAGCGGGCTGCAATGTTTGGTATATGCACATGGAGTGCCGCCACCCTGCCTGTTTCCGGAGGGCATGCAGGCTTACCACCTGTCCTGATGCAACCGATGAAGTTCTTCACGTGCTCGTCATGCGATTCTTTCCCTTCGGTGAACTTATATTCTTCCGTTCGTGGTTTTTTTGCCTGGCTGTCCCATTCGGGGTATACGATGAGCTTCGATCTGTCGGCAACGATTGTCGCATTATCGCCGATAAATGCGAAACCATATTGCATCTCATAAGGGCCTTTTTCAACTCCGGCTGTCATATCCCAGTTTATTACATAATCATCCTTGGGGTAAATAACTGTCATCGAATCGAATGTCTCGCGGCTTCTTGGTTCATTGAAGGTATTGGCCCCGTAAACCAGTACCTTTTCCGGGGGGCTTTCAATATCTTTTGCCCAGACACCTATGTCGAGGAGATGTACACCCCAGTCCGACATAAGACCGCCCCCGTAGTCCCAGAACATCCTCCATATTCCGTGAAACCTGGTACGGTTGAATGACCTTGCAGGAGCCGGTCCCAGCCACATATCGAAATCGATACCCTCAGGTACAGGCTCATCAGGAACCATACGCTGACCGGCACCATAGGCGAAGTTAGCCCAGATATTTATTCTCCTCAGTCTTCCAATGCTGCCGCCCTTGATAAGCTCCATTGTCTTTTTAAAAATAAAACCGCTCCGCTGCTGCTGCCCGATCTGTACTACCCGGTTCCCGTAGTATCCGGCAGCTTTAACCATAATATTGCATTCAGCAATAGTGTTGGCCATTGGTTTTTCGCAATAAACATGTTTTCCTGCCTGAAGGGCATAAACCGTCATAAGGCAGTGCCAGTGATCGGGTGTGCCTATTATAACGGCATCGATGTCTTTCTCTTCCAGTAATTTGCGGAAGTCCTTGAATAATTTCGGCTTCTGATTGTATGTTTTCTGTACTTCAGCGGCTCTGTCATTAAGAACCTTTTCGTCAATGTCGCACAGAGCGACACAATTGATGCCGGGATTTGAAAGATGGTGCTGAAGTATCCCGAAACCCATATTTCTGCACCCTATAAGACCGACATTAAGTGTATCATTTGGCGATACGACTGATGTCAGTATGTCAGGCAGAATCATGGTAGATATTCCTAATCCTGCCGAGGTACGAGCTGTTTCACTGATGAATTTTCTCCGGTCCATGATTGTTGATTTTAAAGTATGGAAGCTTTTCTCATTGCCATAAGGTTCTCAGGTGTTGTAAGTACCGTTATTTCACATCCTGCTGCAAGCAGGTATTTCTGATCCCTGTATTTGTCAACCAGTTCCCTTGACATTTTGTATACCTCCTCCTCAGTTTTCTCCTGGATCAGCACGGGATTGATATTGCCGCCTAAAACCACATCCTTCCCAAGAATATCCCTTGCATTATCGATGTCAACCTGCCAGTCAAGGTCAATGATGTCTGTGTTGATATCCCTGATTGATTCCAGCAGATGGGTTATATCTCCGCAGATATGCAGTTTGACTTCGGCACCGCACTCGTGTATAAAGCTGATAAGTTCAGAGTGTCTTTCTTTAATATAAAGGTCATATGTGTCACGGTCAATCTGGGAGCATATCGCATCACCCATTCCGATCAGATCGCATCCGGCATTAATCTGAGCTTTTGCGAATTTTTTTGCGGTGATCATACATTTGTCCATAAGGTTATTTGAGAAGTCCGGGTCGGTCATAAGCCTGATCATCATTTCATCAACCCCGGCCAGATCACACGCTTCGGCAAGAGGGCCTTCTATCCAGCCGCTGACAGGAACACTGCCTTTGAGCAGTTGCTGGTAGTATTCAGCCCCCCTTATCCTGTCGAGAGTGCGCTCAGATTTGTAAATATCCGGATCCGGGAGGTTCAGGACATCATCATAAGTTTTTACTATCCTGTCAGGACAACGGGGAACTCCTTCTTCCACATATTCGATCCTGGCTCCGAATGCTGAGGTCTCACGATAAGGGTCCGAGATAAGGCTTACCATATCTGTGTCGAAGAATTCCATTGCCTTTATGTTGCTTTCTACCAGAGTTTTATAATCGGAGGCAAATTTCCCGTAAGTTGTATTGTTAAACCTGGCTGCAAAATGCATCAGTATTGGTCTGAAAAAGACCCTTTCTTCAGGCTTATCTCCATTAAGAAGGGCCCTGTATAATTCTGTTTTATTCATACGGGTTCCGAGGTTTGAAAAATGATTTTCTACCTTTTTAGTGATTTCCAGAAATCATCTGCAAGATAGTCAGTATCTATTCTGGTATAAACTTTAATTATTCTCCCTGTGTTTTCAGGAGGAGTCAGGACTTCCCTGATAATGGCTTTGTCGGGAATTAGCCAGGCTTCCACGAGTGCCAGATCCCACATAACACGTTTTTTGTCCTGAGGATTATGCTCCATCCAGCGGTATTTCAATATCTTTTCTATTTCAATCTCTTCATTTAACCTGGAGTATGTTTCTTCGCGGTCGAATTGAAATGGGAAAGCTGTTTCAAGTGGCATAACATGCAGGTCAAGTCCTTCACAGTTGAGTATGTAATCAAAACCATTCAGGTCGTTTCTGACATTGAATTCGTTTTTATTCCAGACACCTTTGTCGGCATCATACCCCGAGCCCAGGGTGTAACACCTGATTCCGGCTATTATTTCAGGTGCCAGGATAATAGCGGAGGCCAGATTTGTCACTGCTCCGATGGTAATTACATCAAGTTTCCCACCCACAGGCAGGGCTTTGACGGCAGATATAATTGCCCTTGCAGCCGGTGAATCGCGTGGTTCTCTTCCTCCCCAGGCTCTCCCTACCTGACGGTCTGCTCCCAGCGGATGGTTAATATCTGTGCGCTTCATGGCCTTCAATATCTCTTCGTTCAGGCGCTGGCTCTCTGCGACGGTGTTCAGGCCTTTTGTTTCATATGCATTCCATTTCTCGAAAACAAGCAGATCGGGGTTATTGAAATGTGCAGAGCTTATCCCGGAAATTATCAGGCCTGGTTCTTTAACAAGTCGTGCCAGGGCATAGAGATCATCCATCTCATTGCCGGTATCGGCGTCGAGCCATACCGGATTTCTCTGTCCTGATATTATTAAAGAGAAACAGGTCATCATTAAAAGTGGCAGTATTTTTCTCATTTTGGTATTTGTGATTTTTTCTATGAATATAAGAAAATTTTAAATTTGAGGATGATATCAGGTCATCAATTAAAGTGATATAATAATTATTGAAATCTTACAATATGAAATTTAATTCTTATCTCTTCGGAGCAGCCGGGCTTATTGCTATCCCTGCATGTACCGGGATTCAATCCGGAAAGGATTTGCCGGATATAGTCTTTATCCTGACCGATGATCTGGGTTATGGTGATATCAGTTTTCTAAATCCTGATTCAAAGATCAGTACACCAAATATTGACCGCATAGCGCAATCGGGTGTGGCCTTCACCGATGCTCATTCCGCTTCTGCTGTCAGCACTCCTACCCGTTATGGCATTATAACAGGCAGGTACAGCTGGCGTAGTGAGATGAAAAGCGGAGTGCTTGATGGTTATTCCGGCGCTCTTATTCCGCCAGAGCGCAAAACCATTGCGCATATGCTAAAGGAAAGAGGATACAATACCTCATGTATAGGCAAATGGCACCTTGGATGGAAATGGAACAACATTGAAAAGGGAAATGACAGCATCGATTATTCGAAGCCGATAACTGACGGGCCGACAGAAAGAGGTTTCGACTATTTTTTCGGATTTAGCGGGTCGCTCGACATGCCACCTTATGTTTATGTGGAGAACAATATGCCGACATCATTGCCCGACAGGGTTACTGCCGGCAATAACATATCTGCCGGCAATTCCGGGTATAATGGTTCATTCTGGAGGGAAGGGCCGACAGGGAGCGATTTTTTCCATGAAGAATGTACTCCGGAGTTTTTCAGAAGGGCACGCAAATATATTGAGGAGATGGCCGGTCAGGATAAGCCCTTTTTCCTCTATCTTGCTCTTCCGTCACCTCATACCCCGATTCTTCCGGCAGATGAGTTTAAAGGGAAATCAGCTTTAAATCCTTACGCCGATTTCATACTGATGATTGATAATGAAATTGGTAATCTCATGAAGGCTATAGAGAGATCGGGAAAAAGCAGTAATACTATCCTTATATTTACTTCCGACAATGGAACGGCCCCATGGGCTGATATTAAAACACTTGAGTCGAAAGGACATAGTCCGGGTTATATCTTCCGGGGACATAAAGCCGATGTTTATGAGGGAGGACACAGGATACCATGTTTTATGCAGTGGCCCGAAAGAATAAGGAAACCTCATGTTGTTGAGCAGACCATCTGCCTGAACGATTTCATGGCTACATTTGCTGCAATTACGGGATATAGACCAGCTGATAATGAGGCTGAAGACAGCCACAATCTTCTGCCTGCCATATTGAAGCCAGGTTACAGGAAGACAATAAAAGAGGCAACGGTGCACCAGTCGGTAAACGGAAATCTTGCTATAAGAAAAGGGGAATGGAAACTCTTATTGACTCCCGGCTCCGGAGGATGGAGTTTCCCCAGGCCCGGCAAAGAAGAGGAAGGACTGCCTCCTGTACAGCTTTACAATATGAAGGATGACCCTTCGGAGAAGATCAACCTGCAGGCTGAATACCCTGAGATTGTGAAAGAATTAGCAGAACTACTTAAGAAATATATTGAAGAGGGCCGGAGTACACCCGGAATGCCTCAGAAAAACGAGGGGGAATTTCCTGACCGGCTGAAGTTCTGGTAACCAGTGTTTTAAAAGGCTTTTGTTGATTACGTAATATCATTAATTGCCTTTGCAGCACCCGGGGTAAACATAATCTCAGAATCACGTTGATCGATTCATTTTTAAGCTATTCGTAGATAAACCAGGCCGTTGCTATACAATCCCTGTCGGAGATAAATCTTATCCAGCGGGCTTCCATCCATCGGGGAAACTCATAGCTCAGGGTTTCTCCGGGTTCAACGGAAAACTCTTTCCAGGTCATCCAGGGGCCATGACCAACAGGTTGAAACTGAATCTTAAATATAACTGATTCGGCAGCATCGTGCGAGAGCGACAATTTCCTCTTATCGTAGAATCCGAATAAATAGGGATCTGAGGGTTCCCCTGATTTTACTATGCTGTTTTTCCATGGACCGCCCTTTCCCGCAGGTTTGCCCAGTTTCCAGAGATCGTCAATAACACCTGCCCAGAGAGCTGCATTGCCATCGTCTGAGACTATTACATGAGGATTTCTTTTTCCCGATCTGATATTAACTCCTGTAATGATCAGCATTCCCCTGTATGATGCATAATCGTTGATCCTTAAATTATGTGAGGCAACAGGCCTGATCTTTGCATAACCGTCGGCATTCTCGGCAGGCAATTCGTAGAAGGTTCCGTGACAATTGAACAGATCCCGTTCGGTAGCTACTTCCCGGCAGATACGCAAAGAACCTGATTCTGTAAGTCCTGTAAACTCCGTATTCCCCATTGGCAAACGCCAGCGGCGACCTTTATCGTCAACAATAAGCACTGAGGCCCCGTCAATAGTTACAACATCCTTTGGGATCGCAAACTTCTCTTTTATAAAGGAATGTGTTTCTTCATCATTTTTCCTCTCAAGCTTCATTTCACCGGTCAGTTCATAATACCCTGTCGATTCACTCTCAATCCCGTTTATCTTATTGACGGCAATACCAAGGGTACGGCGATCGTCACCGAGTCCGTATAATAATCCGCCGATTGACCGGGCTTCAGATATTTCGGATATTCCCGTAAAAACAGGGTCGGTACGGTTAGTCCTTTTATCTTCCGCTGCATATGTAAAATGAACTGTGGCTTTTGTATTGCCCCCGGCAATGACCCTTATCCATTCGCCTTCTTTATTCTCTTCAAATGGAACCGCTGCGGATGAACCCGCAGGTATGGAAATCCTGTCAAGGTATGTCCATTTTCCGTCCCCATTAATATCCACTTCGAATTTAAAGTCAACCGGCTGATTTCCTTCATTTTGTATCCATGCACTTCGCTTTTGCCAGCCTGCAAACAAAAAAGGTTCTGAAACCTCATTTGCATCAACCTCCTCATCCATCCAGACAGATCCTGATGCTGTATGAGGGCCAAGAAGATCAGGCTGATTTATATCAGTGAACCACAGGTTTGAGTTGGATTGTCCAGGACCCTCAATTCCTCCTTTGGCCTTCCGTTTATTAAGGAACTCACGTTGTGCAGAATCGTCGCAACCAAAAACAAGCTGCCCGTTCCACCTCGTATAATCGCCGATAACCTTGAGATAAGCCGATCGTGGCCTTATGCCTGAACTGGTTGAAGAGGTAAAAGATCCGGGGAATCGCCAGAACATACCGTGCATTGTCATAAGGTAATCGGGTTCTCCTTCACTGCCCACATCCCTGATACGCGGCCATTCTGTGTTCCACCCGTGAGCTCCGTCGTAGCTATGGCTCGCCTTTGGCAGGCGGTAAAAATCCCAACCGGTTACCGGATTACGAACTCCAACCAGAACCGACTTATGGTCCCATCCTGTTGTCCAGACGGGATCGGTTTCCGGATTTGTATTCCCGTAAATTCCTCCCGGACCGGTTACTTCGACGAACTGGTTGCGGCGAACCAGTTTCCAGTCATCACCGTCCCATTCATACAGTGCGCCGGATTCAATATCAAAACGTTCGCGTGCTGCCTGACCCGTTTCACCATTGTTTGAGTATACCATTACACCTTGTCCCGAATAGAGTCCTTTTCCGTGTGCTCCCAGCAACATCAGGTTCTCCTGATCCATCTGGCCCTCTTTACGGATAACATTCCCGTCTATATATAAAGTATTGACCTTCAAAGTATTCACATCCAATTCATAAAAGCCTTCCTCCATGGTCCCATAATAAATCTTATCCGCAGGTTCGAAAAGATGACGGGCATTTCCGGTATGGCGGCCAGGCATAAGTTCGTAGGGTATCACCCTTACATTCCTGTTGAGATCTATTGCATACGGACCGATAAACAGCTGATCGCTCTCCCTGTGAATCATTCTGTTTGCGGGTGTGCCCCCGATACTTTCCTCTCTGGTAATCTTCTTGAGATCAGGTGTTATTTCATAGAGCTTATCTGAAGATCCGAAAGGAAAGTGGGGACCATAAGTTACCACCCAGAGCCGGTCAGCCCAGGGAACTACTGCCCCCGTACCGCACTCTCCTTCGTCGTTGTAATATGCAAGGTGGGGATAGATCCCGCTGATATTTAAAGGTAACTCACGAAGCTCTTTTCCGGAGCAGCCTGATAAGAGCAAGGCTCCGATTAACAAAATGCGGATTGTCATATTATATAAGAGGTGTTTTTGTTAATATTTTTTCTCCCCGATTATTAGTACCCACGGATTATTGTCAGGTGCTTTGAAGATGCCTTCCGGTGAGGTTATTCCTTCACTTTCAAGTACTCCTGTTTTCGGATTTAACCAGTAACACGGCAGACCTGATGTCATGTTTTTTATTGTTATCGGACCTCCCTTATCGAGATAAGCGATATAGAATAATCCTTCCTTAGCCAGAATGTAGCGGTCTGAATCCGTAAGGTCCCTTCTTCTTTCCATATCCGCAAAGTCGAAACCTTCAAATGCTTTTGAAACCAAACCGGCATAGTTGCTGCCTTCCTGGGCCATGGCCTCTTTCCACGACATGGGGGCATCTGTCCAGGCATCCCAGCCGGGTTCATCGGGTGTTATCTTCCATTGCCACAGGCAGGCGGCTCCGTAAACAACACCCATTGTACCGCCGTGCATGAGCTGGTTCCATGCTTCCTCTCCCTGCCACCAGCCAAGTCCGTTCTTTCCGTTACCCATTCCTTCGTACGTGGGTTCTCCGTTCAGGTTTGCCTTTACGGGTTTGTTGTCGTACATCCTTTCGACCTTATGGTAAAGATGCAATCCGTCGTGGCCGGTCTGTGCCCACTGGAAATCGAGCCATGGCTCCTCCTGGTATGAGCGGTTATAGTGGAAGCAGCGTGAACTGTCGCCCCGTGCCCAAGAAGGCATATAGTCGTCGGCGGGATTATAGTGAATACCGGTAGGCTGCTGATAACAATCCCATTTTTCCACCATTTCTCCACCCGGTTTAACTCCAGGATCAAGACCGTGAGCATCACCGCTGACAAGCCAGAAGGCAGGCATACTCCCGTAACGGGCTACCAGATATTTGCAGTACCTGGCATATTCATCAGGGTCAGCCGTTGGTCCGAGAACAGTTTTTCCCTTCCAGCCAAATCCGTGAAAAACAGGCTGGTAAACAGGAACAATGCCATGGTCAACAAGGATCAGCATAAGAGAATCGAGATACTGAAAGTAATCAGGCCTGAGTTTGTTAAGGTGTCCTTCGTGGAGGTCATCAAATCCTCTGGCAAAACCCAGAACAGTATTTCTGGCGTCCGGACCTTCGGCATACATATCGGGCTGAACGCTCATAAGCAGGGCGGCATTGAATCCCTTTTTCATCCTGTCGGCCGCATAGGTCTTCACCTGGCCGGTTGTTGCCCTGAAGGGGATAGACCAGGGGGTGTCTCCAACGACAAGGAAAGGTTTGCCGTCGGCATGAATCACGTTTCTCTTTCCGGGCGACATGCGGAGAAGACCATGGCTGAGGAGTTTATTGTTACCGGTATAGACAACAGAGTGCAGTTTCCCGGTTTTTCCGGACAATCCTCTGTCGGCAGGTTCAGAAAATGTTTTCCATGTCCAGACCGAACCCGTATCGGGGGGAGCAAACCTGATTTTCCAGATGTTTCCACCGTCCCAGAAAGCAGGCCTGATATGGGTATCCCCGTTGCCGTTGGTGAAGTGCGCCCATACCTCAACATCAGTATATCCGTTACTCCAGGATGCATTTGAGCTCAGAGTGATCTCGTGTGTTGTCCACTGCTGAACTTCGGGAACAGGCAACTGGTTGGAGCAGCCTGATGTTACAACAAGTGCAAATAACGCTGCAAGAATGATCTTACCGGGCAGCAATGGGTTTTCGATTTGATTTAATGTCTCTTTTTTCATTTTAAGATCGGATTAGTCATTTAATATCATAAGGTCGATTTTGCAGTTACAAAAAAGTATTTACCATTGGTTTCAGTTCATCATTCTCGAGAAATGAAATCCCGACATTGATTTCCTTTCTTTCCCCCGGGTTCAGAACCGGCTCATATTTAACGCTCTTATCAATATTGCCGTCATGGTCCAGGGGGCTTGATCCGATCTCAATACCCATTCCGTCCCAGTTCTTCTTTAACAGCGACTCTCCGTTCCTGAATGTGAACTCTTTTGAGTCTTTCCCTCCACAGCAGAACCATGTCTGAAAGTAAGGTACCGGAGGGACTGAGACCGCTATACCTGTTTTATCCGGATATAAAAGAAGAGAGGTTGACTCTTCTTTCCCGGTTGACTTTGTGGTACTAACTCCTTTATGAATGATCCCGGTTTCGGTCCTCACTCTTTCATCAGAGGCTTTGTGCCATGTTTCAATATCATCCGGCAACCGGCCCCCGCCACGGACCTCGGTGTGATTCGACGGAACGAGGTACCTGGCTCCTTCTTCAGGCCTGAATGTTATATGATATCCCCAGTCAGGCATCTGTGTTTTTCCGCTTACTACGTTCTCAATGATGTCCATCAGCCTGATAATCCTGGAATTGCCAGATAAGGTAATCTTTTTTGTTACCCTGAATATTGGATTTCCCCTCTCATACCATGGCTGCTCAGGGTCGCCTTCAAAGGTACGGTATACGAAAGATGCTTCAATCGTGCATTGATTGGTTTCTAAAGTGAATAATACTTCACTGACCGGTATATTTGATGTTTCTCCGTGAAGCGGATACAGCTTCCCTTCTTTAACGGACGGCATACCCCAGTTGTTAAGGCCGTAAAGCTCCACTCCGCCTGTAAGTGTTTTAAGGAAAGTAAAACCAGGGGAAGGTGTGCCGTTTATGCAGATCTCATCTGACCAGAGGTCGATTGTTTCAGTATCGGGCAGGCCTATTGGCGCCTCCCAGAATAATGGGCTGCCGTTGACCCAGGCCTGGCCGAGAGAAAAACCTTTTGAAGGCAGCATCTCAACATCAAGCATACCATTTGAAACCCTCACCCTGTTTGCTGTGGGGGGATCTTCATGATTATGAAAGAGAGCCAGCTTGAATCTTTCATGTTCTAATCTGCATGTGCGATTCTTTTCAATCTCCTTTACATTAAGTTTGTATGTGACTATGTTCAACATGATCAGTTGGTTATCTGAGGTTTTGAGATCGGTGGAAACTCATAATGGTGCTGTCAGATGCCTCCATATGGCCACCAGGGATTTTTGTAATAGGGCGATTCGACAATGACCTCGCGACCGTTTCTGAAATATGTCAGCCTTGCCTTGATCCAGTGTTCCATGGCTAAGAGATTCTGATCAATTTTATCTGGAAAGAATATTTCAGGAACCTGGTCAGAAACTGCCACGGTTCGGTTGTTAACGATCAGTTCCAGTTTTTCGATCGCTATATCTTCCGGACCTCCTTCTATTCTGACATCTATCTTTTCACCTGCATGCCGGGAAAAATCAAGATTGATTTCCGGCGTACCGGGACTACCGGTTATCTCTGCAAGCAAATTAAAAAAGTCACGTTTGCGACCAGAGGATATCTGCCAGTTTACAGGTACACTCTGGAACCCCAGATTATAATCATTCCTTTCTCCAGGCAGCCTGAAGTCAAAGTATCCCCAGCCAGTAAAACTTTTGATGCTGGCAACAAAATTATTTCCATCTTCTCTCCATCCCTGTTCAGGGTTTCTCCAGGGGATATCGTCTTCGTTATTTACCAGGGGCATCGGCCTGTATACATCTTTACTACGAATCTCTGCTGAGATTTCAGTGATACGTTCAGAATTTTGCACGCCATTACCGTGTATGAGAACATAATCGGATACTTCAACGATATTATCGGGAGGCACCTGGCCCCCTCCGAGTGATGTGCTTACATAAAGAGAGCGTCCTTCGACTTCAATCTCTTTTGCAAGGATGATCAGCTCATGAACCCGGGGGCAACGAAGTATGTCATGGTCATATGCCCTCACTGAACACTCATTGTTAATTTCAATAATTACGTTTGTATATCCTTTGTCAAGCACCCAGGTTACAGCATTGCGTACGGCATTGCGGACTGATTCTTCATTTTCAAGGGTCCCGTCTTCTCCGAAATAGAACAGGCCCAGGATCACAACCATCCCTAACTCATCGGCCCGGTCAATAATGCGTTCTGTACGTTGCATGAACGGTTGCCTGAGTGAACCGTCAGGTTCAAATGCCGAGTTGTCCCATGGGAAACCGCTGCAGTATCCGTACGGGCAACCTCCCTGAAGATTCAGTGTAAAGGCCAGCAATCCATGCTCCCGCCACGAGGCCATGCTCCTGATGTACTCTTCTGTATTCCTGTCGGGGTCCCATTCCCTGGTATCGGGGTAGGCCCATTGTCCCCTTGTCTTATCATTCAGGTCGTCGAATATTCCCTGGACAAGCCGGGCGTTCATCAGCAAACCCTCAACCAGGTATTCGCCGCCGTAAGATGTTTTCCATTTACGGCCCTCATAGGTGGGGATCCCGTTGATATAGAATTTATCTCCTTGTATCACAACACTGGTGTGACGTTCTGAAGCTGCAGTGTGGTTGAATGCAGCAAGAAGCAAGGCGCAAGCCAGCAGTGCAATTTGGGTTCTCATTTATTGAATTATTGTTGTTATTAACTGGTTCTGCCTATTTAATTCTATTCTCCTGTTATGACCACCCGCCGGTAGGAGACCAGCGGAGGAGAGCCGGTATCCAATACTTCAAGCACAAAATGTATGTCATGTCTGCCGATATCATCCGGCACTGTGATAACCTGCACAGGGCTGGCTGCATCTCCGGGCTCCAATGTGCCGGGATAGCTGTCCGCTTGATGATACCTGAACCAGTTGAACCTGATGTCATCACCATCAGGGTCATGAGAGCCCGAGGCATTGAGGGTGATTGTTTGTTGTGGACGGGCAGAGAGGTATATTATCCTGTTGCTTTTGTCTCTATTCACTACTGCCACTGGTTCGCGGTTCACTTCGCCCGGGTCTTTCACCGACCACAATAGCCTGTTCCTGAAACTGTTGGTGGTAGCGGGGATCCAGCGCACCAGTTCGTTGCGGGGCACATCGCAGGTAGAGTAATACTTATCAGGAAAACATTCGCCCATAGGCCTGAACATGCTTCCCCAGCTGCCTTGAGTGGGATTGAGAGGGTCGTTGAGGCCAAGCATGGAGCTGATCAGGTAAAGGAAGGACGGAGTATCTCCTTCGCCGCCATCGTCATAAATATCCGACATGGGGCCATGACCATTCACCATCTGGGGGGTTGCCGGTTTCTGATAACCGGGTTCGCGGCTTCCTACATAGTACCAGAAATGGCCGTTTTCATACAATGCCATGCCTAACTCAACAGGTTCCTTTCCATAAGTAGGGATTGCGGTACCAAAACGGGCGCAGGTTTCATCACGCATTTTTTCGAAGCTTATAAAATATTCAAAGGTGATATCCTGGAAAAGGATCCCATACAAACAGAGCCTGGGAAGCAGCTTTTGGAATTTCTCTTCCCCGTGTTTCTGGCGGAAACGGTGCAGTGCCTGAACAAAAGTGATGGTCCCGCCCCATGCCTGCACAAATATGGGGCGGTCGTCGTCCTTCTCGAAGACCTGCACCAGGAAATCGCTCCCTTCAGAATCCCTGGGCTCCCCATGCGGGGTTAATCCCTCACCAATCCAGTCGTGGAAATAAATGGAATCCCATGAACTGGTTACATGACGGTCTGCGATCCAGTTGGAAAACTCCAGGGTGTTGGTGAGCCAAATAATGGGCATTGCGCCGCGACCCTGCTTAGTTATGGCCATTAACTCTTCATAGCCGGGCAGATCGGGATCGTGCTTGCGGAGTTGTGGTAATTCATCACGGTATGCGTCCAGAATAGACATGGCTTTGTCCCATGGGCCCGTATCATCATGGTTGAAATCAGGTAACTGGTTGGTAACGATCAAAGCTTCCAGATCGAACCATGAAGAGTAATATAAATACCTTATCAGCGAATTGCCGTCATCGTGGGTCATATCGGTGAGTATTACTACCCTGAGCCTTTCAAACTCCTGACCGGGGCGGGCACAAGCACTGACTGCCAAAAGCACTACAGCCAGAATTATTAACAGAGAGGTTTCTTTTCTCATAATTGATGTTTATAACCGTCTACTTATCATGATTGTAAAGTCCCCAACCCATATAGTTTCCTATGGCTTCTTCAAGAATATTTGCAACATGACCGCGCCCCATGGCTACATGATGCTCAAAGCCATTTTTGCACATGAATTTCATAAGTGTTTGCAGATCAGGTATCTCACATACTGCAATTCCTCCATGCATACCGTATGGGTCATCTGTTATGTATCCCTCACCCAGATATGATTTGATCATCCCGTTCACATCGTCGGTGGATATTCTGAAATAGGTAAGATCGCCGGCTGTAACCTTGCCCTTTACCGCTCCGAATGTATCGTCATGACCGAGAACTGTTCCCAGAATATCAAGTGTTGATATTTCAATGTCGTTTTTGAAGAAACTTTTGGGGTAATTGCTGCAGTGAGTGCAAACCACCTTATTACGGTCGGTGCCGAAGTTATTGTTCCAGTCGAGCAATGCCGAAGGCTGGCCCGTAGCAAGCATAAGTGCATACATTGAAACTACTCCGGCGATATCGACCTCACACGCGCAGGGAATCAGCTTCTCTCCAAGCATGCTCATCGTGAGGCAGCTTGCGCACCCGTAGTTTTTCTGGATCGATTCCCAGCACTGAACGGCTGCTGCATTTATTTCGTTATCTGTAAGCCAGTTTTCAAGGGCTACCCCGAATCTGGCCTGGTGAACTATCTTTTCGTCCTTTATTTGTGCCGGTATCTTTCCGTAGTTCTTTATTTCACTTACTTTATTAACCACTTCTGAAGCTTTGTCATCTAGCTTCAGGGCTGCGCTGAAGATTTCAGACAGGTCGACTGTAACAACCGTGATTCCGGATGCCTGCAGCAGTTTCTCGCTTGCACGCATCGTCTGAAAGGCTGCAGGGCGAGCTCCGACGGCACCGATGCGTGCACTGGTCAGTCCTTTAACTACTCTGCATACTTTATCAAAGAACTGCAGGTCAGACTCAAATTCTTTACTGCCGAGTGGACAGGTATGAAAGGTAGTATCGGTAAAGGGGATGCCATACTGATAAAGATTATTGCATACCGAAAGCTTGCCGCAAAAAGCGTCGCGCCGGCTGTGAACGTCAACCTTGTCGTTGTCGTCATCGCAGGCCTGAACGAGTACCGGCACATCCAGCTTAGCCATATTAATGGCATTAACCACCCCGAGTTCATCTCCGAAGTTGGGCAACACCACTATAATACCGTCGATCTTGTTGCGGTTATCTCTGAAAAGCCTGGCACATTTCTGAGCGTCTGCTACGGTCTCTATATTTCCGGTGGGAGTCTCTGGGGAGGGAAGGATAATATAATCATAACCCATCTTCTCCATTATTTTAAGAAGGGTTTCCCTCGCTTCAGCAGCAAGTTTTGAGCTGAATATATTGCGTGTACCGACAATCAGCCCGAATGTTGTTCTTGTTTTTTTGTTCATGATATTTTGGTTTTATTAATCTATTAAATGAATTATTCTAAGCTGATTAGAATGATTTACGTACAGCTTCCTTCCATCCATTGTAGAATTCCTCAGCTTTCTCGCGAGACATTTCTCCTTTTATTATCTCCCCCCGGGGTCGCAGATACTTCAGGTCATCAGTGTTTTTCCATATTCCTGTTGATAATCCTGCCACTAGTGCAACGCCGAGGGCTGATGCCTCGGGTATTTCGGAGCGGTTAATGTTTGACTGGAGCATATCGGCCTGAAATTGCATCAGTAAGTTGTTTTTCACCGGACCACCGTCCACGCGCAGTTCTTTAAGCTTTATTCCTGATCTTTCGGTCATCAGGTCAACAAGGTCTTTCACCTGGTATGCTATTGCTTCGAGTGCTGCACGCACCACATGGGCTTTGGTCGAGCCGCGTGTCATACCGCAGATAATGGCACGTGCCTCGTTGTTCCAGTAAGGGGCACCCAGTCCTGCAAAGGCCGGCACTAAATAAACACCCTCATTCGAAGGAACCGATCCTGCAATTCTTTCTGTTTCAAAAGGATCCTTGATCAATTCAAGTTCGTCCTGCAGCCATTTTATGGTACCCCCTGTACAATGGATATTGCCCTCGTAAACGTAAGCAATCTGACCATTTATTGCGTATCCGATCGAAGTAACCAGACCTTCCGGGCTCTCAACCGGATCTGCGCCTATGTTCATCATGATGGATGACCCCGTACCATAAGTGGCTTTACCCATGCCGGGTTCAAAACAAAGCTGCCCGAAGAGAGCCGCATGCGAATCACCAAGTACACCGGTGACTGGCAAATTTTGACTGAATGCTCCGTTTGCATCTGTTGTGCCGAAGATATCATCGGCATATTTCAATTCCGGGGCCATACTTTCCGGGATTCCCAGTTCACCCATTATTTCATCGTCCCATTTCAGGGTGGTGATATCAAATAGCATGGTTCTGCAGGCATTCGTGTAATCGGTTGCATGCACTTTGCCGTGAGTAAGATTCCAGATCAGCCAGCTGTCGATGGTTCCAAACAGTAACTCTCCATTTTTAGCTCTTCCGCGTGCGCCCGGAACATTTTCGAGTATCCAGCTAATGCCGGTTGCAGAAAAATATGGGTCAATTATAAGCCCTGTTTTTTTGCGAATGACCTTTTCCCAGCCCTCGTCTTTGAGTTTTTTACATCGTGGTGCACCACGGTTACACTGCCATACAACAGCATTATAAACAGGTTTTCCTGTTATCCGGTCCCACACCACAATGGTCTCGCGTTGATTGGTAATGGCCAGTGCAACAATAGCTTTACCGGGATTTCTTTTTACAATTTCCCTGATTATTTCTATAGTGTTTCGGAAAATCTCCTCCGGATTGTGCTCAACCCATCCGGGCTTCGGGTAAAACTGACCGTGTTCTCTCGATAATTTATCGGCAGCCTCCGCCTTTTCGCTGAAAAGCACTGCTTTTGTGGCGGAGGTGCTTTGATCAATTGTAAGTATGTATCTCTGCATTAAGATTAATGATGTTTATTCCGTAAAAGCTTCCTGGCCTCCTTCACGATATCTGTTGATGTAAGACCGTAGTAATCAAATAACTGTGCTGACGTGCCGTGTACAAGGTACTCATCGGGAAAACCTATTATTTTCATCGGTGTCGGTTTGTACTGAACTACTTCAGATGCAACTGCGGCGCCGAGTCCTCCGTTAATGCTGTGTTCTTCAACGGTTATGATACCTGAGCC
>CAYRQY010000027.1:0-17444 GCA_964426435.1 uncultured Rikenellaceae bacterium
CCTCATCATCAACCCCGGGTTCATCGATCTTGTATTTGGTGGTAATCTTAACCTGATTATCTGCCCCGAAGGTTACAACCTGCGGCAGTTCTCCAAAAACAGAGGCCAGGTTCTGGGCAACATCCTGTGTTCTGACAGGCTGTTCGAATCTCACCACGAAAGTGCGTCCTCCCGAAAAGTCAATCCCCTGGTTAAGTCCCCGCACAAACAGTGATACAATGCCAATGAGGAGTATGGTTGCCGAAGCTGCATAGAAATATTTCCTCATTCCTATGAAATCAATTTTGGTATTCTTCAGAACGTTCTCCGTGGCGGGAATGGAGAAGGTAAGCCTGGCGTTCCTCTTCAGGAGAAACTCATAAATAAGCCTGGTAATGAATATTGCCGTAAACAGGGATGTGAGGATACCTATAACAAGTGTGGTTGCAAATCCTTTTATTGGACCTGTGCCGAATACATAAAGAACTATCCCGGTAAGGAGTGTTGTAAGGTTACCGTCGACAATAGCGGAGTAGGCACGCTTATAACCGTCAGCTATTGCAAGCTTTATACCTTTTCCTGCCCGAAGTTCTTCCCTTATCCTTTCATAAATAAGAACGTTGGCATCAACGGCCATACCCATGGTGAGAACAATACCTGCAATACCCGGGAGTGTGAGCACTGCGCTCAGCGATGCCAGCACTCCGAAGAGCAGGAAGACGTTTGCAAAAAGTGCAATATCGGAGACTGTTCCTGCCACCCTGCTATAGTAGAATACCATATAAAGCAGGACTATCGAGAAGGCGATTGCGAATGATATCACTCCCGATCTTATTGCCTCTTTTCCAAGGGTGGGGCCTACAACGGTATCGGAAACGATCTTTGCAGGAGCCGGCAATTTACCTGATTTCAGAATGTTCGCGAGGTCGTTGGCTTCATCAATTGTAAAGTCGCCCGTTATCTCGGTGTTTCCTCCTGTTATCTCGTTCACTACCCTGGGGTAAGAGCGGACGTATCCGTCGAGAACAACGGCAATACACCGGTTAACGTTCTCGCGTGTCATCCTGGCCCAGATCTTGGCACCTTCGGCGTTCATATTGAAATCTACCTTAACTTCCGAACCGGTTACTCCCGATGAGGGCCTGGCCGAAGTAATTACATCTCCGCTCATTGGCGGGCGTCCATCCCTTGTTGTCACCTTTATTGCGTGAAGCTCGTAAAGTGTTCCGGAAGGATCGTATTTATGAGGGCTCTGGCTCCAGAGGAGTTTCAGGTCGCGGGGGAAGAGAGCCCTTACCTGGTTCATCCTGAGGTAGCGGTTTATCCTTGCGGTATCGAGTCCCGATGCAAGACCTACCATGCATGATTGCAGAGGCTCTCCCTGTGGTGTTACTCTTGGTGTCAGAAGGCCGAAGAGGGGATTCTGGAGGTTGAATTCTTCACGTGTTGTAGCCTCTGCTGTCGTCTGCTCTTCCTGACCCAGCAGATCCAGCAGCGACTTCTCTGCGGTGGTGGTGTCCTGCTTTTCGCTCTCCTGTGCCTGCCTCACGGTAGTAGTATCCCCTCCAGACCGCTCAATAACAAGCAGTTCCCTCAGAAGGGTATTTGCCTGGGAGAGATAACCTATGATCTCCGAGTTCTCATAAGTCTCCCAGAATTCGAGGTTGGCCGTTCCCTGAAGCAGCTCGCGTACCCTCTGGGGATCGTCCTGGCCCGGCAGTTCAATAAGGATGCGGCCCTTGGTTGCAAGCCTGGTAATATTGGGCTGTACAACGCCGAACCTGTCTATACGTGTCCTGAGAATATTGAATGCATTATCAATAGCAGCGTCTACTTCGTCCTCAAGTACATCCATAACATCGGCATTGGATGAATTGAAATTTATCCTGTCTCTCAGTTCGACGGTTCCGAATATTGCAGCCAGCTTGGCATTAGGATCTGTTTCGGTGAATGCTCTTGAGAAGAGAGTCAGATAATCAGCCTGGCTTTGCCGTTGATCCTGGCGGGCCCTTGCAAGAGCCTCGTTAAAAGTTTTATCGGCGCTGTAGTTCGACAGGGCCTTGAGAATATCCTCCACCGACACCTCGAGGATCACATTCATCCCTCCCTTGAGGTCAAGGCCAAGGTTGAGCTCCTTTTTCTGGACCTCCTTGAATGTGTTGCCCAGGAAACTCCACTGCTCTTTCGGGAGGGTGGCGATCGAATCGAGGTAAGCGCGTTCCTTTACCAGGTCGCCCTGCGCATATATCCTTGCATCCTTCCTGACTTTGGAGACGGCAAAAGTAAATGATAACTGGTATATCGATACCAGGGCCAGCGTTACTGCCAGGACGATAATGGCTGCTTTATTCTGCATTGGTTTATCTTTTGGAAATAATTTCTGTATCGTGATTTATTGAGGCGCAAAGATAAAAAATTATTTACAAAAAAAAGGGCCGGATCAAGTTTATCCGGCCCCTGTTTAATATCATCATTCCTGCCTTTTTACTGCAGAAGCTTCTCGTAATCTGTTTCCAGTGGTTTTCTGCCGATGAAATCATAAAGAGCAAGGCCGCGCAGGTTGTAGAAATAACTCCAGTAGTTCTGAAGTGACTGTACGTATGCCCTCCTGTTCTGGTCCTTTCGGGTGTCGGCATTGTTAAGCTCGAGGACCGATATTCTCCCAATCAGGAATCTTTGCTTTGTTACCTCAAACATCTTTGTTGCAACAGTATCAGATTTTGCAGCTATGGCAACCTGGTCCTTCTGAAGGTTGAACTGCTCAACATCCAGAAAAAGGTTCTGCTGGAAGTCGGTAAGCGCCTGATCAGACTGGACCTGTGCCAGTTCGAGGCTCGACTGTGCCATCCTGTATCTTCCGCGGCCAAGCCCCCAGTCGAGGATCGGAATCTGAAATCCTATCCTGACATTTTGCTGACGGTTCAGATTGGAGTAGGCAAGCTCAAAATCTGCGTCCTGTTGTCGCAGACCCAATGATGCTATCAGATTGGCATTAAGACCCTTGTCGGCTTTTGCCTGGGCAAGGTTGCTCTGAGCATTAAGAAGGGTTAATTGCTGGTTGAGTATTTCCGGATTGTTTTCAAGGGCAAGACCGAGCACCTCCTGCACATTAACCTGCAGATCGGGTACTTCAGATGGCAGAATCAGTTCAATCCTGACGTTGTCAGTAAATCCCAGGAATGACCTGATACGGATCTCCCTGTCTCTAAGATCCATTTCCGCCCTTTTTCTTTCAGTTTCTGCATTGAGCCAGGACAACTGCATCTGCAGGAGTTCATCCTCGGCTATGGTGCCCAGTTCGTAGCGCCCGCGGGCAATCTGCCAGAGTGTATCGGCATTGGAGTAGTTCATCTCTGCAATCTGCTTGTTGATCTGGGCGAGGGCGAGGGAAAAGAAACTCTGGACAGCCTGCCTGTGTACAGCTTCAATATTGGTAAGGAAGGTCTTCTTTGCAGATTCATATCGCAAAGGTTCTATCTTTCTCTGCCATTTGAGTGAATTATATCTGAAGAGAGGTTGTGTTAATCCAATGTTCAGTGGTGCAGTAATGTACTTTCTTGTGTCCTTGTCAAAGTCATTCTCAAGTGTAAGATCTGAACTGAGTGATATGGATCCCCCTGTGAGACCTATGTTCTGTGTGAGTGACAGTGACCCGATATTTCTCAGAACATCAGTAGCCCTGTAGTCCCACCTGTCGAAGACAGAGTTCCAGACGCGCTCATATGCCGTGCTGTAGAAAGGTGCTGTTCCGGTGAGTGTAAGAGATGGCCTGTACTCAGCCTGAAATGTGCGGTACTGCCAGTAGCTTGCCCTGAAACGATGCTTGGCCATCAGCGCATTGGGCGACTGATCCTCGGCCAGCTTGATGACCTCATCAAACGTTAAGACTTTAACTGTCTGGGCTTCTGTTTTCTGAAGGGATAATAATAACACCCCTATCATCGACAATAATAGAAACTTCTTCATTTGGTCTGTTAGTGTTTTATTCGTATCTTAATGATTCTATCGGATCTTTTTCAGATGCCCTTTTGGCTGGTGAGTAGCCAAAGATAACTCCTACAGCCGCGGAGACACCAAAGGCGATTACGATGGAGAAGAAAGACACAACCGTCATTATACCGGCGATTTGCTCGATAAGTTTAGCCATTATCACACCGAAGAATATCCCGATGAATCCGCCTGTAACGCTTATCAGAACGGCTTCCGAAAGGAACTGAACGACAATGTCCATCTTCTTGGCTCCGATAGCCATCCTTGTGCCAATCTCCTTTATCCTTTCCATTACCGAGGCGAACATAATGTTCATAATGCCTATCCCTCCAACCACAAGTGAAATACTTGCTATTGCGCCCAGCACAATATTGAAAATATCCTTGGTTCTCTGCTGTTGTTTAAGAAGGAGTTCAGGAACAGTTATTTCAAAGTCCTTGACTCCTGAATGACGCCTGGTAAGCATCCGGCTCAGGATCTCGGTTGTGGGGCTCAGCTGCTCTGTTTCCTGCACCTGTACAACTATCCTGTCGAGCTGATTGTAATTTGTCTCCACATCGGATGAGGCATCAGAGCTGCTTACCACTACCCTCGCCATTGCTCCTCCGCCGGGTCCCCCGCCTCCGAAAAATGCCATTGTAGTGGCTTCGGAGGCAAGCTTCGTGTTTACGAGGGCTCTGTTCTGATACCTCATAAGCATGGTATGTATGGGAATATAAATATTATCGTTGTACACATTCACTCCCTTCTCCTCGAATCCTGTAAGTGTAACATTGGTTCTCTGAAGAACCCCTATCACTTTCAGCCAGTTGCCGTTGAACTTTATGTACTGTCCGAGCGGATCCACCTTGCTGAAAAACTTAGCCCTGATATTTGCCCCTATTATGCATACCTGTATGCCGTTCTTTTCCTGATACTCGTTGAAGAATGTACCTGATACGAGCGGCAGGTTGTACAGATGGAAATAGTCGTTGGATACTCCTACCAGCTTGGCAGTATATTTAACACCGCTGAGCATTGCAGTTGAATTGAAAGAAATCTCCGGGCTTATCCTTTTCACCGAAGGTATGGTTTCCCTTATAGCTTCCACATCAAGCATATTGAGACCCCTCGAGAATTTCTTCTGCTGCTTCTCTCCGTCGTCCCCTGAGGATGACCTGTCTGGTATTACCGGGTTGATAAGGATGTTGTTAACACCAACCATCTTCATCTGTTCCAGGATTTCCTGCTGTGCCCCCTTGCCAATCGCCAGCATCGCGATCACAGCCGCTACTCCGAATATGATACCCAGGGCTGTAAGTATCGATTTGAGCTTGTTTGAGAAGATCGATTCAACAGCAATCTCTATGTCGTGAAAATATCTGAAGAAAAACTTAAACATGATTTTTCATTTTTATATTACTATTTCTTAACTGCAAATCATTTTTGCATTCATTTGTCAGTCGTTCTGCTGCCTCTGCTGCTGCTGTCCCTGCTGCTGCTGTCCCTGCTGCTGCTGTCCCTGCGGCCGGGTCTGCTGATCTGACTGCTGGTCGTTCTGCTGGGTTCCCTGCCTCATCATCTGTCCTCCTTCACCGGGCTGTGTGCCCTGCTGCCTCATGTTCTGAAATCGTTCCATCATTTCAGGTGTAACACCCTCCATTCCGGCTCCCGGAGTTCTCCTTCTGCCCTGCTGTTGCTGCTGCTGTTCAGTTTCCTTGCGCATTCTCATTTCTTCCTCTCTCTTGAGCCTTGCCCTTTCCTTGTTCACTTCAATAAGGTCTGCATTGGCTATTCTGAAGCTTTCCGGGTTTTCAGGAGTGCTCAGAAACATTGCTGTTCCGAGTTCAAGACCCTGCTCCACTATCACGCTGTTTTCGTTCGATTCGCCAAGGACAACTATCAGCTTCTGTCCGCTCCTTGTGTAAACAAACGGTATACTGTCGGGGGTTGCCTGAACAGCTTCAAGGGGAATATAAATAACATCGGGTACCGAACGGGTTACGATTTTGTTGCCTGTTGTCATGGCAGGCCTCAGTATCGGGTCCGATTCATTCACCTTAATCATCACTTCAAAAACCTTTGCATCGGCATTTGGCAGCTGCTCTCCTATATTAGCAACGCTAAGAACAGTCCCGGTGTATGATTTGTCGGGGAAGGCATCAACCAGGATTTCGACAATCTGTCCGGCTTTTACCTTGCTTACATCAATCTCGTTCACATATGTTCTCGATATCATTGTCGACATATCCGGGAGAGTTGCCACAACATTGTCCCACGGGCTTATGCTCGATCCAACCCTTCTCTTGGTCCCTGTCCTGTCTCTTTTGTATATAACCATTCCGTCCGAAGGGGCTGTAATAATAAACTGAGAAAGAAGGGTCTGCAGATCGGATACTCTCTGGCGCTGTTCATTTAGATTATTTCTCAGCGTCCTCATATCTGACCTTGCCTGTTCCACCCTGAGGGAATAACCCCTTATCGCCTGATCGAGAGACCTGGCAGCCTTATCGAGGGCAATTTCTGCCTGGCGGATTGTTGTCGGTGGCTCGTACTTCGATTGCTGGAGGGTTATCTCAGCCTCTTCCACAGAAAATCTGAGATTCTTGATATTGTCTCTCAGGTTACTCAATGTAACTGCAGTGTCGAGCATCTTCACCTCCAGGTTGGTCTCCATTGTTGTCAGCCTCTCCATCTCATCCTTGAGTGTGTTATCGAACGATGTACGGTCGAGAGTTGCCACATAGTCACCTTCCTTAACTTCGGTCCCTTCCGGAACCAGATCGGTGATCTTGATGTCCATTGCCCGTATGTTCCTGCTCTGGGCAATCTGCGGACCGATAATATCCTTTGAATTCTCGGCCTGCAGCTCACCGGTGGTGGTCACAATTATGTCGAACTGCCCTCTCCTTGCCTCCACGTAGAGATTTGCGACATCCTTGCTTGATGCTGCCCTGCCGATAATTACCATTATTATTACCGCCACTGCAACAACAATTCCTGAAATAATTAGTGTCTTCTTCATCTGGCTTCTTGTTTATTATTTGTTCCTTGGTAAATCCATTACATGCTTGTTTAAAAAAATCGAGTCACAAAAGTATTAATTAAGCTCTTTTCCTTTAATCTGTTAACAATATTTAACTACAAAAAAACAATTGTTCTCGCTTTAAAGACACCTATCTCTCAGGTTTTATTCCGGTAATTGTTAAAAATAAAATGCAATTAGAGATTTTTAACAATGTTAATCACTTCCCCGGCGATCGACTCGGCCTGAATAATTGTCCTGCCTTCCGCGTAGATCCTGATCACGGGTTCGGTGTTGGATTTCCTTATCTGAACCCATCCATCGTCTAATCCAACCTTAATTCCATCCCTTTCATCGATGTTCCTGTCAGCATAATGGTTTCTTATTGCATCGGCGACGGTAATGAATTCGAGTGATGGCGGCAGTGAAAGCTTTTTCTTGGCAATCACATATTCAGGGTAGGTTTTTCTCAGTTCCGAACAGCGGAGGCCGCTATTTGCCAGGTGTGAAAGGAACAAAGCTATACCGGCCAGGGCGTCCCTGCCATAATGGAGCCCGGGATAGATCACTCCCCCGTTTCCTTCACCTCCTATTACAGCGTCCCTTCTTTTCATCTCCTCTACAACGTTTATTTCTCCGACGGGGGCTGAAAAATATGCGTGTCCGTGCTTCGTGGTAATGTCTTCTAGTGCTTTGGTTGATGACATATTTGATACGGTGTTCCCCGGGGTATGCCTCAGAACATAGTCGGAAACAGCAACCAGGGTGTATTCTTCGCCGAACATGGTGCCATCCTCACTCACAACAGCAAGACGGTCGACATCAGGGTCAACCACGAATCCGGCATGAGCATTCATTCTGACAACCAGTTCTGATATACCCTCAAGATGTTGCGGAAGAGGTTCCGGATTGTGCGCAAATATCCCGTTTGGTTCCTGGTTGATCCCGAAGATCTCCCTGACCCCGAGGGCCCTGAGCAGATCAGGTATAATGAGTGAACCGACAGAGTTGATGGTATCAGTCGCTATTGTAAAACCGGCATTTCTTATTGCTTCGGTATCCACAAGCTTCAGGCCGAGAATCATGTCAATATGCTTCTGGTTCCATGAATCATCCTCCGTTATAGTTCCTGCCGCATCAAACGACGCGTAAGTGTAGTCTTCCGTCTCAGCAATCCTCAAAACTTCGCTTCCATCATCTCCTGAAAGGAATTCCCCTTTCTCATTTAAAAGTTTAAGTGCATTCCACTCGGCAGGATTATGACTGGCAGTAATTATTATTCCACCGTGAGAATTGGTGCCTGTAACAGCAAGCTCGACCGTTGGTGTGGTTGCAAGGCCAAGATCAGTTATGCTGATCCCCATACCGCTAAGAGTATTGATTAACAGGCTGTTCACCATTTTTCCCGATCTCCTGGCATCCCTGCCTGTAACAACTGAGACATCCTTCCTGCTGTGTCTTTTCTGCAGCCAGGCCCCGTATGCAGAAGCAAACTTTACTATATCGGCAGGAGTAAGGCCTTCGCCGGGTTTACCCCCTATTGTTCCCCTTATGCCTGAAATTGATTTAATTAATGTCATGAAAATTTGTTTCAGCAAAGTTGCGAAAAAATCATCAAATCAAATGTCGGAGGATAATAGTATCTTTGCAGGCCGATAATTTTTTAAGGTATGACAGACTCCCGACAGGAAAGCGGAAGCAAAAAGATGCGTTTGAACCGGTACATTGCCAACAGTGGCCTGTGTTCCAGAAGGGAAGCCGACGAGCTGATCAGCAAGGGATTCATTAAGGTTAACGGACGGAAGGTCACAGAACTGGGCACGCAGGTTGATGCCGGTGATGATGTACGGTATCGCGGAAAACGACTCTCCGCTGAAAAGAAGGTTTACATCCTGATGAACAAGCCAAAAGGTTATGTTACCACTGTCAGGGATCCGCACGCTGAAAAGACCGTGATGGATCTCCTGGGCGGTTCCCTCAAGGCAAGAGTCTATCCAGCCGGAAGACTAGACAAGGATTCAACAGGGGTTCTGCTATTAACAAATGATGGTGAACTGACAAGGAAGCTTACTCATCCCAAATTCAACAGAAAAAAGATTTATCACGTATTTCTCGACAGGCCGGTCACAAAGAAGGATCTCTTATCCCTCACGGAAGGAACAGACCTTGACGGAGAGATCGTTGCCGCTGATGCCGTTTCATATACCGACCCCGACGACAGATCGCAGGTGGGTATTGAGATTCATTCAGGACAGAACAGGGTTGTCAGGCGCCTTTTCGAATCGATGGAATACAGGGTAACTAAACTGGACAGGGTCTATTTTGCCGGGCTTACCAAGAAGAACCTTCCAAGGGGCAAATGGAGGTTCCTTACTGAAAAAGAGATCAATATGCTTAAAAGGGGTGCTTTCTGAATGAAGGAAAAAGATTTCAAATCGGGATTTGTAAACATTCTCGGCAATCCAAATGTCGGGAAATCGACCATCATGAATGCACTTGTCGGCGAAAAGCTTTCAATCATAACCTCAAAGGCCCAGACAACCCGCCACAGGATTCTTGGCATAGTGAACGGCAGCAACTTTCAGATAGTCTATTCAGACACCCCCGGTGTGCTGAAGCCGGCCTACAGGCTGCAGGAAGCCATGATGAACAGCGTAAGGAGTGCTCTTGACGACGCAGATATTATAATTTATGTGACTGCCGTTACGGAAAAACCAGGGCTGAATGCTGATTTCCGGGAAAGGATCATCGGTTCAGGTATTCCGGTAATTGCAGTTATCAATAAGATTGACCTTACCGACCAGGAGAAACTGGATAAGATGGCAGAGGAATTGATGGCCGAGTTCCCTGATTCTCCCGTGATTCCCGTTTCGGCTACTAAAAGGTTCAACCTGGATACGCTGCTGACAGCAATATTAAGCAGGCTTCCGGCAGGAGAGCCATATTTTCCCGGCGATCAGCTTACTGATAAGCACGAGAGGTTCTTTGCCTCCGAGATAATCCGCGAGAAAATTGTTCTGAATTACCAGAAAGAGATCCCTTACTGCGTTGAAATAGAAATAGAAAGCTTTAAGGAGGAAAAGAATCTTATAAACATAAGAGCACTGATACATGTTGCACGCGAAAGCCAGAAAGGAATTATTATAGGTCACAGGGGGGAAAAGCTGAAAAAGGCAGGAACAGAAGCCAGGCATGATCTGGAGGATTTCTTTGGCCGCAGGGTATTCCTGGAGCTTTACGTAAAAGTATCGAAAGAATGGAGGGATAAACCTCATGTGCTCAAAAGGTTCGGTTACAGATAGAAGGAAAGGAGATCGCCATGAGCAGAATAGTAGCTATAGTCGGAAGGCCAAATGTCGGTAAATCGACTCTCTTCAACAGGCTTACCAGAACAAGGGAAGCAATCGTTGACGAAGCAAGCGGGGTTACACGCGACAGGAACTATGGATTGTCAAACTGGAACGGTATCGATTTTTCTGTGATTGATACGGGAGGCTATGTCAGGAATTCGGATGATGTTTTCGAGAACGAAATCAATAAACAGGTTGTGCTGGCTGTTGATGAAGCTGACCTGATACTCTTCATGGTCGATGTAACCTGCGGCATACATGAGCTCGACTCAGCAGTGGCTTCCCTTCTAAGGAAATCGGGAAAGAAGGTAATGCTTGTTGTGAATAAGGTTGATAACGCCGTAAGGCTGATGGACGCAAACGAGTTCTACAATCTGGGGCTTGGCGATTACTTCCCGGTAAGTTCGATAAGCGGTTCGGGAACCGGGGAGCTTCTAGATGCAATAATCACCAACCTTCCTGACGCTGAAACGGTTATCATGCCCGATCTGCCCAGGATAGCCATTGTCGGAAGGCCAAACGCCGGAAAATCATCACTGGCCAACTCACTGCTGGGAGAAGAGAGGAATATTGTAACTCCGATACCGGGTACAACACGCGATTCCATATACGCAAGGTTCAATAAATTCAATCATGATTTTCTGCTGATAGACACTGCCGGACTGCGAAAGAAGAGTAAAGTCGATGAAGATATTGAATTCTATTCGGTAATGAGAGCGGTCAGGGCAATTGAAAACTCAGATATCTGCCTGCTCATGACGGATGCCACGCGTGGGTTTGAATCGCAGGATCTTAATATCGCTTCACTTATCCTGAAGAACAACAAAGGAATGGTCCTGCTTGTAAACAAATGGGATCTTATTGAAAAAGAAAATAATACGGCAAAGCGTTTTGAAGCGGAGATACGAAAGAAAACCGCTCCCTTCACCGACTACCCGATCCTCTTTATCTCAGCTACCAATAAGCAGAGGATACACAAGATACTTGAACTGATAGCCGTGGTGAACGAAAACAGGAAAAGAAAAATACCAACCTCCATCCTGAACGAGGTGATGCTTGGTATTATCAGCAGTTCTCCTCCTCCTTCAGTAAAGGGCAAATACGTGAGGATAAAGTATGTCACGCAGTTGCCCGTCTACACGCCTTCATTTGCCTTCTTCTGTAACTTTCCCCAGTATGTAAGGGAACCCTATAAAAGATTCCTTGAGAACAGACTGAGGGACCATTTTGAGTTTACAGGAGTGCCATTAAGATTGTTTTTCAGGAAAAAATAGCAATATTTGGTGTGATTTTTGTGCGCGACTAATTATCGCAGCCGACACATGAGAAAAGTAATTATCATAACAGCATCTCTGATTATTGCCGCCAGCCTCTGGTCATGCCGCAAGATTGTCCAGCTGCCGCCGGAACCTGTTATTAAATACATTGGTTTTGCCGTCTTCGATACCACCGATATCCTTGGCAACAGTTACAAGGGAGGAAGGCTTAAATTCCATTTCGAGGACGGTGACGGTGATCTTGGGCTGCCTCAGCAGACAGGTGATAATCCTGTTGACACAATCAACCTCTTTATTACTGCCTACAGGAAGACAAACGGCACGCTTACAGAGGTCCTCCCCGGCGACCTGCTTTACACAAGAGGGTACAGGATCCCCTATATGGACCGAATAGGCCAGTATAAGATCCTAAGGGGAACCATCACAATATCATTCCTGTATCAGTTCTATATCCCTGAAGACAGTGCAGTATTAAAATATAACTTCTTTGTTATTGACAGGGCTTTGAATAAAAGCAATACTGAGACTACGGCTGAGATACCTCTTTCCCTTAATGGTCTCTACAAATAAAGCTGGTTATCAGATCTTTACCCCCATGAAGATTATATCGTCCACCTGCTCATGGTCGCCTTTCCAGTCGTCGTAGAATCTCGAGATATTATCATACTGCTCAGTCATGGGCAGTGTTGAAATCTCCTCAACAAGACGTTTTATCCTCACTATTTTCATTTTCTTACCGTACGGGCCTCCAAACTGGTCGGGAAGTCCGTCTGAAAACAGGTATAGCGAGTCTCCTTCATTAAGATAATACTCCTGGTCGTCGAAAAACTTCTCATTAACCGATTCTCCTCCAACCGACGACCTGTTCCCTTTAATATAATATGACTCTCCGCCAAGTATGAGGATAACCGGTCTCATGGCACTGGCAAAACGCAGGTGCCGGTTCTTCAGGCTGAATTCGCAGACCACGACATCCATTCCGTCGTTTGATACACCCAGTTCAAGATTCTGGTTAAGTGTGGAGAAAATCTGGCTGTCAAGCATTTTCAGGATCTCAGACGGCCTTGAGATCCTCTGTCTGATGACAATATCCCGGAGCAGTGTCGAACCGATCATCGACATGAAAGCGCCTGGCACACCATGCCCGGTCGAGTCGGCACAAACAAGAATGAATTTGTCTTCGTCGAATTTGTCAAACCAGTAAAAATCACCGCTGACTATATCGCGGGGATGAAATATTATAAACGCGTCGCTGAAATACTCTTTCAGCTTGTTAATGTCGGGAAGGATGCTCGACTGGATCCTCTTGGCATAGTTGATGGAATCGGTTATTTCCATGTTCTGAAGCTCTATCTCAGCCTTTTGCTTCATAACTACCCTGGTTCTTGCCTCCAGCTCCGATTCGAGGTATTCCTGAATTTTCTTCTGAGCCTTCTCCCTCTCTCTTACCACCAGTACAACTATCCCGGAGATCAGACCTGTTACAAGCAGAAAGAACCACCAGGTACGCCAGACCGGTCTTTTTATTATTATCTCAAACATCACGGGAGCCTCATTCGTAACTCCATCCTCACCTGCCGATATAAGGCTGAACCTGTATTTCCCGTCACTCAGGCTGTAGGTAATCTCCCGTGCAGTCGTGAAGTCCGTCCAGGCCGTATTGTAATTATCCAGGTAAGTGCTGTAATAGACTCTTTCAGGGTCGCTGAATTTAATACCGACGTAGCTTACGGTAACCTCGTATCTCTTTCTGTATGGCAGGGTATAGGATTCCCGCCACGGATATCGTACGTTATTGATCGATATGTAATTAATGTTGCTCTGCGGGCCTGAACTTACTTTACTGTCCTTTCTACTGTCGTACACAATAAGCCCCTCGGTGGTACCGATGAAGACCTTTCCGTCGGGTGATTCATACATTGCTCCCGGATTGCACGCTCCGCCTCCGGCAAAGTCTGTTCCGACTGTCCTTATTATGTCCGTTGCAGGATCAATAACCGAGAATCCTCTCTCATGCCCGACCCATATCCTGCCGGTTCTGTCCGAAAAAACAGTGTAGCAGTAGTTTGACATTAATCCGTCTGCAGTTGTCAGGGTAATTACCGAATCGGGATAACACCTAAACAAACCGTTGCCGCTTGTTGCTGCCCATATCAGACCGTCGGGGCTCATTGTCAGAGAAAGGATCTTATTCAGGTAGTTGCCATACATCGCCGCCCTGCCGGCAATAACCCCGGTATCGGGTCTGATGCTGTAGAGCCTGTCGCCTTCGGTTGCAACGTATGCCCTGCCTTGTTTGGTAAGGTAAATCTTATTTATGCTGTTATGGGGCAATCCATTATTTATATTATAAGTCTCTTTCAGCACTCCCCGGGTTTTATCCAGAACCAGAACTCCGTTTAATGTCGCAAGCCATATGTTTCTTTCATCCATTTTAATATCTGCGATATAATCGGAACCGGAGTCTCCCGACCGGAAGAACTGTTTCAGCCCACCGTCTCTTTTGCCTGCAAAAAGGCCGTTGCCTCTTGTTCCGATCCAGATAGTTTCCTGATGATCAATGAAATAGGATAATATTTCCGTCCTGCCTGTTGAACTGGTCAGGTTAGTGAATGAGATCTCTTTTCCTTCCTCAAGGTTAAACAGGTAGTAGCCTGTAGCTGTGCCCAGGAAATAGTTCCCTCCAAGTATGCCGGCAAAGATGATGCTTCTGGGTGCAGACAGACCTCCGGGTGCAAAGTAGCTGTAAGCCTGAGTGGTCAGAAGCGAGAGTCCGTTTCCGAATAATCCGATCCAGTGGTTGCCTTCAGAATCTTCAAAAACCCCAGTTACATTTTCACCCGGCAGTCCTGATTCCTTGTTGATGATCTGCATGTGCGCGATACTTTCATCTTCTGAAATGAGCAGTTTTATTACGCCCGAACCGAATGTTGAAAGCCAGAGTGCCCCTTCGGAGTCCAGGAGCATTGATCTCACCGAAGCTGTTTCAAGTACTTCCGCTCCGCTGTATTTCACCAGGGATGAGCTATCCGGGTCAACCGTAAGACTGTATATTCCGTTCCCGTCGGTTCCTATAATGTAAGTGTTCCCTTCAAGATGCCTGATTGCATTTACTGTAGCATAATCGAACCCTTCAACCGTCTCCCTCAGCGTGGGTGTTGTCCCTGACAGATCGTAAATAAGAAGGTTCTCCTGGGTTCCTAAAAGGAGCTCTCCTGAGCTGGTAAAGGCTGCCGAGAACACCACGGGATCTCCCGGCATTTCTATCCAGGAGAAATCCTGGGGTGATACAGGGTTTATTTTCAGCACCCTTTCTCTTTGGGGTATTGCATAAATGAGACCATCGGGGCCCTGGAGTATTTCAGTCATTATGGACGTATTGGGAGCACGAACCTGCATTAGTGCGGTGTTATCCGTATAAAACAGTGTGCCGTCGCTGCATCCGAACCATAATGTTCCGCGGTTATCCTTAAAGGAGACTGAAGTATACCTGTTCAGTGCCGAGTCGGGAAACCCGACATTATGAAAACTGAAGCCGTCGAACCTTGTAAGAGCCGAAGATGTTCCTACCCACAGGTATCCCCTCTCATCCTGGTTTAGACTATGAACAACAGGGTCCGGCAGATTGCTTTCAGTTCCGTGGTTCCTGAACCTGTAAACCTGGCCTGGCAATATCTGGGTGAACAGTACCAGCAGAAGTGTTGTCAGAATAAATCCGGGAGCAGAGCGGAACTTCATAACTGATTCAGATTATTATTTGGGGTTCACCTTTCGGATTATTGTTCTGGGCTGGTAAACAGGCACTCCGCCTATAGGTGAGCTGAAGAATTGCAGAGCGTCGCCCCGCTGGCTCTCGAGCCTGATCACTACGTTATTGTTTCTCACCAGCTCATCCTGTCTTTTATGAAACTGGAAATCGAGCGACTTGCCAATTTCCTGGGGTTCTATAGGTATCCTTGATTCCACGTATGTATTTTCACCCGATACCGGCACTGAGATACCCTGCTTATATGTGGAGACCACAAGTATCACTCCGTCGTTGTCCCAGTCGAAGTTCCTCTGTTTGATATAAACGATCCCCGTGTCTACATAAGGATAGATATGAGCAACGCTTTTGGTGTCGTTCCACATCCTGAATGTATATTCATAGGTAAACGCATTCGCGCCTTCAATAGGCACCTCCGACGTTGCTGACCGGCTCAGGAAATACCTGTAGAGATTCCCGTCATCCCCGCTCACTCCTTCACATATTATTTTGAAGATATAGGAGTTCCACTTCTCGTTATAGTCTCCCTGTGTTGCAATAAACGGTCCGAAGGCATAATAGGTGTTGTCGTACCTGGGTTCGTTCCCGAATGCCCTGCTTGCCAGAAGATTTCCTGTTTTGTAATTAACCCCCCTCTCGAGTCCTCTCGATGCGATATTCTTATCAGGATCGACCCCTGCGCCGCCATAAACCGAATAAAGGCATCTTGTATTCCAGACACCCTGAAGTTCGTCATTCTCGCCGCCTGTGTCAGGATCAAAAACCTTTATATAAAACTGCTCCTTGAAGTCGCGCGGAATTGTAAAAAAGAAAATCTGATAAAACTTATCGTCTCCCCATGATGTTTCTCCCTCCTTGCCAAAGGTCACGAGAAAAGGCAGGTTTTCATCCCTGCCCGGGACAGGCTGAGCTGCAATTTCCGGCAGCATGAGGATGCTGATAATGATTGCCGGGATAAAAGTCTTGTATCGTCGCTTGTTAAATCTCATTCACTGGCTCATTTATTGTTTTCCTTTCATGGACCCTGGGTTACGGTAATGCTCCTGGTAACACAGGTTTCCCTGACCATTCCACCCTTTTCCGGCCTGGTGGAGACAATCAGCTGGATATTATAAGTGCCCGGCCGCAGGAAGCTCTTTTCAACCTCTTTTCCCACGGCCACTGTTTCATCATCGAAGTTCCAGTAATAAGTACCTATATCCCAGCCCGGCAGGTTTGTATTTGCTGCGCTGAAAGTCACTTTCTGTCCGGCAATGGTCTTTTCAGGTCCTGTGATATCTGCCTGTTCCAAATCATTTACTTCCAGTATCTCCGTTTTAATATTGCTCATAACCTCATTGGTTACAAGGTTTACCACATCAAGCTGAACGATGTACCTTCCAGGTCCGGAATAACAGTGTTCCACTATGTGGCCGGCAGCATTGTTTCCATCGCCGAATCTCCATTCATAACGGAAAGGTATGGTATCATATTTTACCGCATTCTCCTCGATGAATTCGTAGCAATAGTTATTTATCTCAATTTCATCGCATGCACTTTTCCTTATTATAGCCGACGTGAATTCATAAATATCATCATTCCTCCGCCTGTTTGACGAAAAGTATCCTGCATGAAGATCGGGTTGTGCAAAGAAGGCAAAATCGTCTGAAGCTGAATTGATCGGTTCAGGAAGCAGTATCGGATCATCCCAGATGCCATTAATAAAGGTCGAATACCATACGTCGAGCCCTCCATGCCCTCCGGGTCTGTCAGAAGTGAAGTAAAGCCTGCCGGAAGGGTGCATAAAAGGGTAATTCTCTGCATATGGTGAATTGACGCCCGGACCCATGTTTACCGGCTCACTCCATTCACCGTTGACCATTTCGCAGCGATAAATATCAGAACCTCCCTCTCCTCCCGGCATATCAGAAGCGAAGAAAAGGAATCTGCCATCAAGGGTCAGCGAGGGGTGGCCTATATCATATTCGGGATTGTTATACCTGAATGGCTTTACGTCGACCAGTTCCATACCCGACCGGGTTGCAATGAAAATGCCGCTGCGGTTCCTGAAGTCTCTCCTTCTGGCTGGTTCTCCGGTC
>CAYRQY010000028.1:0-12944 GCA_964426435.1 uncultured Rikenellaceae bacterium
ATGGCACCGGTGTAATAGACCAGCTCATGGTTCTTGAGCTTGGGAAGCGATATGATGAGGTCGGCATCATGTATCGCCGACGTAACTTTTATGTTTCCCCTCTGTAACTTCACTGCCGAGGATTTTTTCATAAAATCCATCCACACGGCGCCGGTCCTGGCGCAAATATCCGCGATTCCCGACTTTACCGGGGTGAAACTCCTTATATGCACTGCAGGTGAATCACCGATCATCACGGTTGCACCTTCCTTCTGAAGGAACCTTACCATTGCTTCCACAACGGCTGGATGGGTCGTAATACATTTCTCAGGCCTGTCATCCGTCAGCAGGTTGGGTTTGAGAAGAACCCTCTTTCCCGAAACGGGCGGCCCGCCACAGGTGGTGTAGATGTCTGAAATTATTTCCTGGATCTGATCCGCATCATAAACGGAACATTCTCGTACTGCAACCCTTGTGTTCATCATTCAGTTAATCTTTAGCTTCAATATTTGGATGGTTCATCCCTGATTATCTTCATCAGAAGTTCCTCTATGGACAGTATCACCGGACGGGAGGGCCCGGTGAAGTTATTGACAATTATGCAGAATGCCATTTCCCTTCCCGAAAGGGTGGTGAAGTAACCTGCATAGCTCCTAACCCTGGCCATTGAACCGCTTTTGGCTTTCATCCTGGATCCGAAAACAGGATCCATAAAGTAGTTCTTCAGGGTACCTTCCTTTCCAGCTTCTGGAATGGAAGAGCAGAACTCGCTGAAGTACTTTCCCTTATTCCTCATATGGATAAGCAGACTGACCATGCTCTCCGCCGTTATGGAGTTGACAGGGGAGAGGCCGCTTCCATCTTCCATGAATAAGCCGCCCGTCTCAATACCCGATTCCCTGAGGAACTGCATCACCGCCCCTGTGCCTGACGCAGTGCTGCCATCGCCGGAACATATCCTGCCAAGTTCCTTTACCAGATGCTCGGCGTAAAGGTTTACGCTCTCCTTGTTCAGGAAATCAATAATCTTTTCAAGCGGAGGAGACACAATCGTATCCAGGGGTATTATTTCCCTGCCCCCCATGTCTGGCTCTCTTCTTATTGTTGAGGGTTCACCTTCGGTTTTGATACCTGCCTCTTCAAGACTACTTTCGGTAAGCACGGCAACAAGATAAGGAGGGTCCGGGATTGATGCCTTAAGCACAAAGTTATCCCTGCCTGCCGGAACAGAACCTTCGATCCAGCCGTAGCTGCTGTAGGGTGACGCAAAGACATAACCCTGGTCGGTCGTTCCTTCGGAAGTCAGCCGGTTTACAAGTTCTGCTCCGCACTCTTCAGGAATAATTTTAACGATCAGCGGAGGTCCCGGGCCCAAAGATGTATTGAGATGTATTTCATATGTATTGTCATTAATTGCCAGCCCGAAAGCCCCTGCACCGTAGTAATTGCCAATGTCCTCCCAAAGCCATTTTGCCGGAACAGGATGATAATCAAAATATGAGTCGTCGGCAATTACCCTCCCCTTTACCTTTTTTATTCCTGCCTCCCTGATCGATGAAACCCATCTTTCGGTAATATTCCCATAGTGTTCCGCGAAACGGGGTGAACCAAGAGCCGGATCGCCTCCTCCCATTATTACAATGTCCCCATCCAGGAGACCCGTCCTCCTGTTGAGAGTACCTGAATAACCTGTCAGTGTTTTAAACGTGTGATCCGGGCCAAGAATCTCCAGGGAGGCAGCTGAGGTCAGCAGCTTTAGTATGGAGGCAGGCTTGAGGCTGGCAAGGCTGTTGTATTCAACAACCGGGGTACCTCTCCCGGCATCCTTTATGCAAATTGCCACAGAGGCATGTTTCATAGCCGGAGCAGAGAGAAAAGCCTCTGTGAGCGTTTCCTGCGGGAGAGCGATCAGGTTGATTGCCAGGAGTATCAATATCAGGATTCTTCGCATTATTTTATGTTTCTTCTGTTCTGTTCGAGGGTTGACAGGAGCCCGCAGGCGGCACCGATATCAAGACCTCTGCTTGCACGTATCGTTGTTATAATTCCCTTATGGTTAAGCTTATCCCTGAAATCGGCTGCAACATTCCTGTCAGGGCTTTCCAGTGCCGCTCCCGGGACAGGATGGAAAAGGATCAGGTTGATCCGGCATCTTATACCGTTGAGTATCCTGGCCAGTTCGTTAACATGGCGTGACGTGTCGTTCATACCCTTAAACAGGATATACTCAAATGATATCCGTCTCTGCCGGCTCAGGTCGTAACTGCGTATTATGTCAAGGATCTTCCTTATCGGATTGGTTTTCTGCGCGGGGACAAGAATTGCCCTCTCCTCATCAAAGGGGCTATGAAGGCTTATTGCCAGATGACAACGGGTTTTGTCAAGAAATTCCGTGATTCCGGTTGTAAGACCAATAGTGCTTACTGTTATTCGTGATGGACTCCAGCCGAATCCCCATTCACTGGTAAGTATTTCAAGGCTGTTGAGAACCTCTTTCAGGTTGTCAAGAGGCTCACCCATTCCCATATATACTATGTTGGTGAGGCTCCGGAATTCAGGGATGCTCCTGAACTGGTTCAGTATCTCGTTGCTTGTGAGGTTTCCCTGGAATCCCTGTTTCCCTGTCATACAGAAAACACAACCCATTCTGCAGCCCGATTGAGACGAAACACAAAGTGTCGCCCTGTTTCTTTCAGGTATGTATGCCGATTCAATATATTTGTCGCCCAGCGCCCTGAAGAGGTATTTCCTGGTGCCGTCGGAACTCAGGGCCACACTTTCAGGATTAGTCAGGCCGAATTCATACGACTCATCCAGGAGCTCTCTCATCCTCTTAGAAAGATTGCTCATCTCACCGACAGAGCTGATCTCCTTTTTATAGAGCCAGTCGGCGATCTGCCTGGCAGCGTATCCGGGCATACCAACACTTCCGGCAACAACTGTCAGTTCATCCATTGTTTTCCCGAAAAGTCTCTCTCTGCTCATACACGTGTTCAGTCTCAGATGTCCGTTATTCCCTCATATATCCTTTTAGCTCTTCGCCCCCGGCTCCTGGCCCTTTGCTAATTAAACCCATACCCTGCTTTTGCCAGGTCCCTTACCGATTTGAAGGGATTGGGCGGATTAAGGTACCTGTTAAGGTGGTTGTATATCTTCATTCTGATCTCCCTCGCCTCCCCGTAATCCATCCTGTCAAATGAATGGCCTCCGGGCATCTCCTCGAAAATCTCATAGGAGAAGTTTTTCTTTCCTTCTGCCTTGAGCGATTTGATAAGGTGTTCCACCTCGAGCACATTTACATCTTCATCGTTGGTGTTTGTGTGAATAAGCAGGGGGGTGTTCCTGTACCTGCTTACCTGCCAGGCCGGTGACCTTTTACGGTATTCTGCCACATTCTGGTCGGCAGGTTTGCCTATTGCCGCCTGTTCGGAGAAGAGATCGCGGTAAGCCTGGTTCTTGTAACCCATACGGGCGATGAGATCGCTTACCGGGACGCCGGTAAATGCAACCCTGTACTTTTCGGGGTATTCGAAGATATTGAAGAGGGCAATGTAGCCCCCATGACTCCATCCAATGATTCCGACCCTCTCCTTGTCAACAATCGAGTAATTGTCGGTCATGTACTGGCGGCTGGCGTCGACGTCCTGAACCTCGAGTCCTCCGTAATCAATCATATTATACATCCCTGCACCATATCCGGTTGACCCCCGGTATTCTGCAGCTGCAACAATGTAGCCCTGCGATACCATTTCCCTGATAATATGTGTATAATAGGTGTTGAAATTGGCGTGAACCCCTCCATGCGGAAACACCAGCAGGGGATATTTTTTTGCGGGATCAGCATTTCTGGGAATGAAAACATATGTCCAGAATTTCACCGGATTACCAGCGCCCTGTCCTGTGGGATTCTTTTCGACAGCCAGCGGTGGTCCGGTAATATAAACCTTATCGATAAAGGCAATATCGCCCACCTTGTTGTACCAGAGGATATCGTCGATCTTTTTTTCGAGGATATCGAACTGATGCCTTAGATCCGTAAATCTTGAATCGACCTTGCTTATTGCATCCATCAGTTCGATCGTACCTGGCTGGGCACTTAGACTGAATGAAAGAAATGCGGCTGCAATCACTGACAGCATAAAGTTCATAATCGTCTTTTTCATATCTGATCGTTTTTGTTTAACCACTGATATAAGGATTAATACTGAATATGAACAAATTAGAAGTGCAGAAAGGGTTCTATACGTCAATCTCACCTTTGAAAACAGGTGTGGCCGGACCTGAAAGCCAGATTTCTGTGGCTCCGTCCCCCTCAATTCTGAAACTGACAGTCAGATCACCTCCCTTTGTCTGCACTCCGACAGGTATACTGACAATTTGTCCTGAAAGGGCTGCGGCAATGGCAGAAGCTGCCACACCTGTTCCGCATGAAAGAGTCTCATTCTCCACGCCTCTTTCGTAAGTACGAACAAATAATTTGTTTCCCTTGACTTCGGCAAAGTTCACATTGGCACCTCCGGGCGGCAGATAGTCAGCCCACCTGATCTCTTTCCCCACCATTCCTACATCAATTGTCATTACGTTGTCTCTGAACAATATATAGTGAGGTGACCCGGTATCGATAAAGTAATTGTCCCGGATAAGCCGGGTATTACTTACATCGTTCATCTGTAGTCTGATGATCCCTTCTTCAGCTTCTGCCTTATGCAATCCGTCAATTGCCATGAATGCAAGCTTCACTCCTGCAATGCCCTTTCTTATGGCATAATCGGCTGCACACCTGCCTCCATTACCGCACATGGTGCTTTCAAGTCCGTCGGAATTGAAGTACTTCATTTCAAAATCATGGTCATCTGATCTGCCGATAAGTATGAGACCATCGGCACCTATTCCCGTGCGCCTGTCGCACAGTGCCCTGATTATTGCTGTATCGGCGGGATTAAAAATTAGTGTCCGGTTGTCTATAATTATGAAATCATTACCGGTGCCCTGATATTTGTTAAATGTTATTGTTCTCAACGTTAAAGTGTTGTTAAAAATGTCAGGCAAAATATTGTCAGCTCAAAAAATGCATGAACTTTGTAAACAATATTGCCGTATAGCCGTTGTAAAGATAGAAATCTTTCTTAAGGCCAAAAATGTGGGATAAATAGCGAGTTGTTATAAAAATGAGTATAAACTAAAAATATTATCATGAAAGCAAAGAATTTAATAGGAGGATTACTTATGGCTGTCCTGGGGGCGGTTATTGCCTTGCTGGCCTATTCAAGGATAGTTGAAAAGCCTCAACCCATAAGGCTTTCAGACAGCTCAGGGATCCGCATGGAGGACGCTTCAGCGATCTTGACTTCCTATGTTCAGCAGGGAGGTCAGGTTGATCTTACCTATGCTGCCGGGATGGCAGTGCATGCAGTGGTTCATGTAAGAACGAAAACTGTGATGGGAGCCCAGGCAACCAATCCCATCCTCGAATTCTTCTACGGTGAAAGGTACCGGCAGCCCAGGGAGGTAAGGGGATACGGTTCAGGAGTAATAATAACGGCCGACGGCTATATTATTACAAATAATCATGTTATCGAAAAGGCTGATGAGGTTGAAATCAAACTGAATGATAACAGGGAATTCACTGCTAAAGTTGTAGGCCGCGACCCCAGCACGGACATCGCATTACTGAAGGTGGAAGCCTCTAACCTTCCATTTCTCAGGTATGGCAATTCGGATGATCTTAAGCTGGGTGAATGGGTTCTGGCTGTCGGTAACCCGTTCAACCTGACATCAACAGTAACTGCGGGTATCGTAAGTGCGATGGGAAGAAGCATTGGCATTATTGACAGGGAATACAGTATTGAATCATTCATTCAGACTGATGCAGCCCTTAATATGGGTAACAGCGGAGGAGCTCTTGTAAACACCCGGGGTCAGCTTGTGGGGATTACAACAGCAATATACTCTCCAACAGGTGCTTATGCAGGAAACTCCTTTGCAGTGCCGATAAGCATCGTACAGAAAATTGTCGGTGACCTCAAGGAGTTCGGGGAGGTCCAGAGGGCTGTAATTGGAGTGACTATTGACGTTGTTACATCGGATGATGCGAAAAAGAATAACCTTGCTGAAGTGAGGGGTTCCAAAATAACTTCAATCGTATCAAAAGGTGCAGCTGATGAAGCTGGTTTGCGTGAAGAGGATATTATCATAAGGGTGAATAACGCTGCAATAACATCACCGTCTGAATTGCAGGCCCAGGTAAGCAAGTATCGTCCGGGAGAAAGGGTCAATGTCACATATGTAAGGAACGGAAAGGAAAATACAGTCTCCGTTGTTCTGAAGAATGTTTCAGGTGATACCGGCGTTGTGAAGCCTGGCACTGGCTCAGGCACGGTATTCGGTGCCCGGCTCGAACCCCTAAGCCAGGCGGAAATGAGAAAATACCGGATAGACCACGGCGTAAAGGTCATTGAAGTTAACGATGGCAGATTCAAGGATCTTGGAATTGGAAAGGACTACATCATAACCAGTGTAAACGGCACAAGGGTAAGAAATGCCGGCGAGGTTCGGACCGCTACTTCCAATGAAAAGAGCCTTAATGCTATCGAAGGATACCAGCCCAACGGAATGTTCTTTAGTTTCCAGTTCCGGAGATAGCAGCTGTCCTTTTATAAGTAATTGCAAATAAACAAGATACTAATTAAGGATATCTTGTTGAAAACAATGCTTCAATATTTTTGTTATTAACCGTAAAAGAGATATCTTTGCGAAAATTTTTTCGGAGGCATAATGAGACAGCTAAAGATTACCAAATCCATAACAAACAGAGAAAGTGCATCGCTTGACAAGTATCTGCAGGAGATTGGTAAAGAGGAGTTGATTTCCGTAGAGGAAGAAGTTGAATTGGCCCAGAGGATAAAGAAGGGTGACAGAGCTGCTCTTGAAAAACTCACCAAGGCAAACCTCCGTTTTGTTGTATCTGTAGCCAAGCAGTATCAGAACCAGGGCCTGAGCCTTCCCGACCTGATAAACGAAGGTAACCTGGGACTTATTAAAGCTGCAGAAAAGTTTGATGAAACACGCGGATTTAAATTCATTTCATACGCGGTATGGTGGATAAGACAGTCGATCCTGCAGGCTCTTGCCGAACAGTCAAGGATAGTGAGACTACCGCTCAACCAGGTCGGTTCACTGAACAAGATAAACAAGGCTTTTTCCAAGTTCGAGCAGGAGAACGAGCGTACACCATCTCCGGAGGAACTTGCAGATGTGCTTGAACTGCCCAAGGAAAAGGTAACTGATACTCTCAAGGTTTCAGGAAGGCATGTTTCGGTTGATGCACCTTTTATTGAGGGCGAAGACAACAGCCTCCTTGATGTGCTTACAAATCTCGATTCACCCGTAGCGGATAAACTCCTGATGGATGAATCGCTCTCAAGGGAGATCTACCGTGCCCTTGCCACCCTCACCGAAAGGGAGAGGGACATAATCAGGTTTTTCTTCGGTATCGGATGCCAGGAGATGACGCTGGAAGAGATTGGTGAGAAGTTCGGCCTTACACGCGAAAGAGTGCGCCAGATAAAGGAAAAGGCTATCCGCAGGCTGAGACATACATCGCGGAGCAGATTACTGAAGGGTTATTTAGGTTAGTATACCGGGCCATCCGGAATGGTAAGGGCGTTGCGTGCAACGCCCTTACTCTTATCAGGCCGGTGAATTAATAAGTTAGAGCAAATATACCTCCTCATGGAATTCAGGCTTGTATCGGATTTTCAACCCACGGGAGATCAGCCCGAAGCAATAAAACAGCTTACAAAAGGGATTCAGAACGGCGTCAAGTACCAGACTCTGCTGGGCGTTACGGGATCAGGCAAAACATATACCATTGCAAATGTTATTGAGAAGGTGCAGCGGCCAGCCCTTGTACTTAGCCATAACAAAACACTGGCTGCGCAGCTCTACGGGGAGTTCAGGCAGTTCTTCCCGGAAAACAGGGTGGAGTATTTCGTGTCGTACTACGATTACTACCAGCCGGAAGCATACCTTCCTGTTACGGATACATATATCGAAAAAGATCTCTCAATAAACGAGGAGATAGAAAAACTGAGACTCAGCGCTACCTCCTCCCTGCTTTCGGGAAGGAAGGATGTGATCGTTGTCTCTTCTGTATCATGTATTTACGGAATAGGCAATCCGGATGACTTTCACTCAAACACCGTGCAGGTCAAATCCGGACAGACAATCAGCCGGAATCTCCTTCTAAGAAAACTTGTGGAGAGCCTCTATTCGAGAAATGAGCTCGAATTCAGGCATGGGACATTCAGGGTGAGAGGCGATACCGTTGATGTTTTCCCCGCTTATGCCGATCTTGCCGTCAGGGTTCTCTTTCTGGGCGACCAGATAGAGGAGATCAGTACCTTTGACCCGGAAAGCGGCCACCGGCTCGAGCTTCTGGATGAATATACAATCTATCCTGCAAATATATTTGTCACCACAAGGGAAAGGATAAATGAGGCTGTAAAGCAGATACAGGACGATCTGGTCAGGCAGGTCACCCATTTTAACGACACCGGGAAGCGAGAAGAAGCCAAAAGACTGGAACAGAGAGTGCTCTATGACCTTGAAATGATAAAGGAACTGGGCTATTGCAGCGGCATCGAGAACTATTCACGCTATTTCGACGGCCGTAAATCCGGCACCAGGCCCTTCTGCCTGCTTGATTATTTCCCTGACGACTTTATCACGATAATTGATGAGAGTCATGCCAGCATACCCCAGATAAGGGCAATGTACGGAGGTGATCATTCAAGAAAGCAAACGCTCGTTGAATATGGCTTCAGGCTCCCGGCAGCTCTCGACAACAGGCCGATGAGGATGGAGGAGTTTGAGGCGCTTACAGGTCAGACTATCTTTGTCAGCGCCACCCCTGCTGATTATGAGCTCGAGAAGAGTGAAGGGGTGTTTGTTGACCAGGTCATAAGACCTACCGGACTTCTTGATCCGCCTGTTGAGGTCAGGCCGAGCCTGAACCAGATTGACGACCTGATGGCTGAGATCAGGAGCAGGGCGGGTGCAGGTGAAAGGACACTCGTGACAACCATCACCAAGAGAATGGCAGAGGAGCTTTCAGCCTACCTTCTTAAATACGACATCAGGTGCCGCTACATACATTCTGATATTGAAACGCTTGAGAGAATAGATATCATGGAAGGTCTCCGGACAGGCGCTTTCGATGTCCTGGTCGGTGTGAATCTGCTCAGGGAGGGTCTCGACCTTCCCGAGGTATCGCTGGTGGCAATTCTCGATGCCGACAAGGAGGGATTCCTCCGCTCGGCACGCTCCCTTACGCAAACGGCAGGGAGAGCTGCACGACACCTGAACGGAAAGGTGATAATGTATGCCGACACTGTCACGAACAGCATGCAGGAAACCATTAACGAGACCAACAGGAGAAGAGAAAAACAGCTGAGGTATAATGAGAAAATGGGAATCACCCCGGCCCAGATCATAAAGAAAACAGGATCTATCCTAAGGAGCCTTAAAACTAAGGGAGTAGCTGTCAGGGCTTATGTTGAACCGGATAAGATTGACACGGCCGCTGATCCGGTTGTGAAATTCATGAACAGGGAAGCCCTTGAGAAAGCTATCGAAAAGGCCAGAAAGAATATGGAAAAAGCAGCTTCAGAACTCGATTTCATCGAAGCTGCCCGTTTCCGTGATGAGATTACCGATCTACAAAAGCTTCTGAGAAGCAAATCACAGACACAGGATCTTTGAAAGACCTACCTGGTTGCGCTCCAATCCCTGGTAGTGCCTCCTGAAGAGACAGTGCCCGCCATTTTGTTGCCGTCAACCCTGCCGGTGTATACAGCCCCGTCTATTGTAAAGGAGATCCTGTCGCCCCTGAGCCTTCCGTCTGTTACTTTCGATACCTTGCCGTTTGCATTGAGTTCTCCTTCAAGGAACTGGTATTCCTGGTTGAGGGTAAGCTGGTTCTGCCCGACCTTCCACTTGCCCCCGGCTTTGGCCGGAACAATCCACATAAGGGCAGTGTTCCAGCTGTTCCAGTTGTCCTCGGTGGTTGTTTCGATATCCGGCGTCCAGTCACCCATCGTGAAGGTGTTCGAAACGATCCTGGTACCCGGCTTGAGGTCCAGCAGACGCGGCCTGAGCTTGAGATTGATCTCGGGAAGAAGGAACATGGTAATTACAGTAGCCTGCGAAAGGTCAGTCTCATAGAGGTCAGCCTCTATAAACTCTGTTCTGCCGCTTACCTTGGCCTCCTCGGCATTCTTCCTCGAAAGGGCGACCATTTCGGGATTGTACTCAATACCCTTTGCCCTTGCTCCAAGTTTGGCAGCCGTAATAACAGTCCTGCCATCCCCTGAACCGAGATCGATTACAAAATCCTTCGATGTGACTTCAGCAATGCTTAGCATTTTGTCAACAAGAGCCTGTGGAGTGGGAACCCAAACGACATCCTTGCCTGCCTGACCAACTTCCGGTACAAAATCAGAATTGATATTCTTGTTCTGAGACTGAACAGCCTGCGCGATAAATACGAAAAGTGCAAATGCTGTGATTGTTCTAAATAAATGTGATGATTTCATTTCTGGATAATTTGTCGCTAAATTATTGCAGTTATCCGGGAATAACAAATTGTGGTTCCTTTATTTTTCCTGTAATTAAGAAAATTTAACACCGTCACCAGGAGTTTCTTACCCCCGGCGGAATTATCCAGGCGTTCATAGAGTGATGAAATATTTCTCTTATTGCAGCAGGGCGCTGACATATTCTGCAATCGCAATGCAGGATGTCAGTCCCGGAGATTCTATGCCTATAAGGTTTATAAAACCCGGGAGTCCTCTTTTACTCTCTTCGGAAATATAAAAATCCATAACAGGTCCTCCCGGTCTTTGCAGCTTCGGCCTTATGCCGGCCATATCCGGGGAAATGTCATCAGCTGACAGAAAAGGAAGAAATTTCCTGGCCGACTGAAAGAATGCTTCCATCTTTGAATGGTCAACCCTGTAATCATATTCATTCGATTCAAGCCAGGTGACATCAGGTCCGAATTTTACTCCTCCGCCCATATCCACTGTCACATGTATGCCGATCCCTTCGAGATTATGATGGGGAACAGGATAAATAAGCCTTGTGATCAGCCTGTTATGCGGAGGATTCAGCCTGAAGTATTCACCTTTGCAGAACTGTATTTCAAGGCCGTCGGACGGTAATCCCGCCATCATCGAAACCTTGTCGGAGGTAAGCCCCGCAGAGTTTATTACATATTCTGATGTAAAGCGGTACTCATTGCCATCCGGCTCCCGCAGCATTACTTCGTATCCTTCGCTTATCTTCCTGATACCGGAAACTTCATTTCCGTACACTATCTGTCCCCCGTTGTTTATTGTGTTTACCTCAAAACGTTTCATCAGCGAATGAGAATCAACTATCCCTGTTGAGGGCGATAACAGGGCCTTAAGAGCAAAAACGTATGGTTCCAGACCTCCAACCTGCTCCCTGTCAAGAACAGCCAGATCGTTCACCCCGTTCTTTTCTGCTGACACCCTTATTCCTTCAATAACGCTGATCTCTTCTTTAGTTGTTGCCACAATAAGCTTCCCGCAATTCCTGTGGGGAATATCATATCTGCTGCAATAATCGTACAGCATTGCCTTACCCTTAACACAAAGCTGCGCCTTGAGGCTTCCCTGCGGGTAATAGATCCCTGCATGTATAACCTCACTGTTGCGGCTGCTTGTCTCCTGGCCGAATGTGCTATGCTTCTCAATAAGGAACAGGTCATTATAAAGGCCAGAAAGCTTCTCGGCTATAGCCAGTCCCACAACACCGGCGCCTATTATGGTAATCTTTGCATCCATCACCAGGATATTTCAACGATCTGCAAATCTAATAATATGACCGGCACATGGTGTTAAGTGCCCCTGTTATTTATAGGCATTGTTAAATAAAATAACTTAATTTTGTGAATAGCCGAAGTAATCATTAAGACATTCAGTGCCATGGATAATCTTAGAATAAGCCTTCTCTTAATAGTTATTTCTGCCTGGACGGCTCAGATCATGGGTCAGGATGAGGGAGTGACATCACTGCCGCAGTTCCTTCTGCCTGAATTCACAGAGGGGACGATCAGGTTGAAGAACGGGCAGACACGATCCCTGCCCCTTAATTATAATCTGTTAACGGAAAGAATGGTCTACATGCAGGATGGTAAGCCCTATGATCTGATCGGAGTCGAGACCATCGACACTATCCGGATACAGGAATGGTGCTTCATCCCTGTCGGCAGGAACTTTTACGAGCTGGCAGTGAAAGACAGGATCACACTGCTCATCCAGCACAGGGGCTCCCTTATCCCGCCCGGCAAACCTGCACCATACGGAGGAGTGTCACATACCTCCGCCACTACAAGCTACTCAAGCATAAATGTCGACGGAGCAACATATAACCTTAAAATGCCATCAGACTTCTCAGTCTCTGTTAACCCGGTATTCTGGATAAGGATAGATTACCAGATGTACAGTTTTACGAAACAGTCGCAGTTCCTTAAGATATTCCCGGGCAGGGAAAATGAGCTGAAGTCATTTATAAAGAAGAACAAAATAAAGTTTGACAAGAAGGAGCATCTTGTAAGGCTTATTCAATACTGCAATTCGTAAACCCAAACCTGCAGAATGTTAATCCGTGCAGCTGTTTATCTTCAGAATACCTTAATTTCAGGTCAGCCTGAACTGTATCGTTTATATGAATTGAATTCTGTTTACACCACAGTGTTTGTTTTGAAATTGTACTGCACCTGCAGATCGGAGATTTGAATATGAAAGATATAAGATTACTTGCATTGCTGATTTTCCTTCCGGTGTTCAGCTCATACGGAAGTGGCACCCATTATGCATTTGCAGGATCGATAAGGATCAGATCATCTGAGTTAAGAAATGACACCTTAAAGATAAACC
>CAYRQY010000028.1:12954-16938 GCA_964426435.1 uncultured Rikenellaceae bacterium
CCGGATGATAGATGCCGGTCTGAAGCAGATCTACAGTAAAGATGTTGATTTTGAGAAGGTAAGAGCTTATATCGACACTGCACTTAATATCGTGAAGGAAGAAAGACTTGAAGTCCCGTCACGCTTATCCTTTCTGCTTGCTGAACATGCTTATGCGACAGGGGAATATAAAAGAGCATCAGACTTTGCAGAGAAAGCCCTGCAGACATCATCGGAAAGAAAGGAGAATGAGATTCATGCACAGATCCTGATTTTTATGGGAAGATACTATTCCAGTACAGGATTCATGAACGAGAGTCTTGATTATCTTCAGCGGGCAATTGATTTTGCAAGGAAAAACAGGTTGAAGGGCATTGTCCCGAGAAGTTATTTTCTTATGGCGAGGGAAGTATACAGCAGGCTCGAACAGTGGCCCTCCTACAACAGAAGCCTGGAAAATGTTATAAGCGAAGCCGTCAGCGAAAAAGATACTCTTTTCATTATCCGCGGCCATCATTTCCTTGGCACAAGATATGCGGATACCCTGAGTAGCGCAAGAAATTTCAGGCTTGCCGACTCCCTGCTCAAGAAAACCCTGTCGCTGGCCCTTAAAGTGCGGGATACTTCATTTATAGCAGCTTCACTGGCAAATATGGGATGGAATTTCTATGGAGAGATGGAGTATGACTCGTCGTGGCATTATTATAAGAAATGCCTCACCTACGCCGTACCGGCCAAAAATTATTCAACCTCTGCCAATGCGTATGGTAACCTTGGAACCATTTACCGTGACCTGGGTGATGTCAGAACATCTTTGAATTACTACTCGAAAGGTGTTGAAATGGCCCGCAAGGTGAGGGACTGGTACAGCCTTGAATGGATCTATCTCGACATTACAAATCTTTATCTCGGTCTGAAAGATTCGGCAAAGGCGTTTAACAATTTTGTTCTTTATAAACAGTACAGCGATTCCATGAAGTTTAGTACGAATACAAGGGGTTTGTCTGATGCTAAACTGAGTTATGAGATCTCTTCCCACAGGAAGGAGGTTGAACTCTTATCACTGAGGGTGAAAAACCAGAGACTTCTGCTTTACGGCTCTTCCGGCCTGATAATCCTTACCGCAGCCCTTGGGATACTGCTTTTCAGGGCATCACGACTCAAGGAGAAACGGCGCCTGAGCGAGATGAACAGAAAGATCTCGGAGGTTACCCAGGCCAATCTCAGGCAGCAGATGAATCCGCACTTTATTTTCAATACCCTGAATTCAATCCAGTATTATATGTACCAGCACGACAAGCTGGCCACCAATAATTACCTTACAAAATTCTCCAGGCTTATGCGCAAGGTGCTTGAGAACTCCAGGCATCCCTCCGTTGCCCTCCATGACGAGCTTGAGGCACTTGACCTCTACCTTGAGCTTGAAAAGATACGTTTCAAGGATAAGTTTGACTATAAGATAACTGTGGATGAGGAGATTGATACTCTTATGTTTAAGGTGCCGACAATGCTCATCCAGCCATATGTTGAAAACTCTATCTGTCACGGACTTATGCCGGCGGAGGGAAAGGGACTTGTGAACATCGACCTGATACTTAATGAAACGTATATTAAATGCATTATTGAAGACAACGGGATTGGCCGGGAGGCAGCCCATAAAAACAGGGAGAAAAGCGGAAACAATCATAATTCACTTGGTACGCAGATTGTCACATCGAGGCTTGAACTAGTTAATTCCCTTTACGGTACCAGCCTTAAGACGATCTATACCGACCTGAAGAATGATATCGGAGAACCGGCAGGCACACGTGTTGAAATCCATATACCCATTATTGCATGAGTAAAAGCATTAAGACCGTTATAGTGGACGACGAACCCGATGCTGTAAATTTCATCAGCTCAATTATCGGAGAATACTGCTCATCAGTCGAAGTTGTCGGCAAGGCACATAATGTTATTGAGGGGGTGGAGAAGATTCGTGAACTTAAGCCCGATCTGGTATTCCTTGATGTTGAGATGCCCAATGGTACCGGTTTTGATCTCCTTGAGCAGTTCCCGGAAAAGAATTTTGATGTAGTGTTCATTACTGCCTTCAACCATTATGCAATTAAGGCTATCAAATTCAGTGCAGTAGATTATATCCTCAAGCCGATAAATATCAATGAGTTCATCGAGGCTGTCGGGAGAGTTACCAGGAAGAGGTCGGATAAAGCATACAGCAGCAACGACAGATTCAACATTCTGATGGAAAACCTCAGGTCAGGGCTGCCCTCGCGACTCGCCATACCAACCTCCGACGGAATGGAATACCTGAATCCGAAAGATATCGTCCGCATAGAAGCAGACAGGAGCTACTCGTGGGTTTTCGTAACCGGAAACCGAAAAGTCCTGGTATCAAAGCACCTTAAGGAGTTTCAGGATCTTCTGAGCGACCGCCATTTTTTCAGGCCTCATAACTCTCATCTCATAAACCTGAAATATGTGCGTAAATATATCAGAAGAGAGGGAGGGTATATCGAAATGACAGACAATTCGCAGATTCCAATTTCACGCAACAGAAAAGACCTATTCCTGGCCCATATGTCAAAGTTCAGGGGATAAAAGGTATTACCCTGCAATGCAGTTAAATAAAGGAGGGTGCCTTATTAAGACACCCTCCTTTGTTAAATTAAAACCTAAAATCAGGATCGGGGCCGGAACGGCCATTAAGAAAAATCTATTTTATTGCCAGAATGGCTTCCTGATCCCTGAGCAAAAACGGATAATAGGCGGCGATAAGCTTTGCGTTTTCCTGATCGCCGTTATTATCGCATGTAATCAGCCTCTGATGGAAGTACTGCTCATTGTTGAGACTCTCCCTGGTGGTTGAAAAACCTTCATTTTCAAGTTCCTTATCAAGGAGTTCAACTCCGAAATAGGTCTTGTTGCATACATACTGAACCGACAGGTTATCCGACAGAACATAATACTTCCTGCATTTTTCAGTCTTGTCAACGGCGATGGTTACCTTCATGCCGGTGTTCTGATAGGAGAGCACGAAACCTTCCAGTTGCTTCCCGTTTATTGCAACGGGCTGTTCCAGTGCTTCGATCCGATAGTCTCCGAGAGCTGACCAGGTTTTACCTTCAGCTACAAACTTCTTGGCGAATGATGCAGTGCAGATCATTACCAGTACTGCACCTAATAGAATCCTTTTCATGGCTTAAAGAATTAGTTAATAATAATAATTTAATGATCGCTTTTACTGTCTTTATATCTTTGTGACTGTCCGATTCGCAAAGAGTACAGCTTTAAACTCATACCGAAATTAAGCTATTCCCCGGAACAGAAAAGCGATAATTAACGAATGGCAGGTCTGAATCAACGGATGGCTGTCCGTTGATGGTTATTTGATCTCTATATGTGCGGTTTTTCCTGTTAGACCTGGTGATTCTGCTGTTAACTGAACGTGGCCTGTTTCAAATCCTGACCGTACCACCACCAGGGCCTTGCCGTAAAAAAGCCTGACAAAGTCAGCCTGGAAGGGATCCAGCGACTGAGGGTCGCCATTGCCAACCCCGGCGATAAGGGCGGGACCTTTTATTGAAAGCCCTATCCGGTTGTCTGCCAGTGGACAGGGATTGCCCTCGCGGTCGAAAGCCTCAACAATAACAAACGAGAGATCTGATCCGCCTGCCGATATTGTTGCCCGGTCCGGAGTTAGCCTTATTTCAGAAGGCTCCCCGGCCGTCTTCATTACGCTCTCGCCGATGAGCTTACCCTCTTTGTATGCCGCGGCTTTGAGCTCGCCAGGGTGATAGGGCACTTCTTTCCACATAAGCCTGTAACGCTCTGTGGAGTTACGTGCTGTAGAATTCTTGCATTTTGTACCCAGCGATTTGCCGTTCAGGAAAAGCTCAGCACAGTCGCCGCTGGTATATACAAAAACGGGAATATTTTCACCTTCCTTTACATCCCAGTTCCAGTGAGGAAGTATATGAACTGTTGTTTCATCCTGGTTCCAGT
>CAYRQY010000029.1:0-13660 GCA_964426435.1 uncultured Rikenellaceae bacterium
ATCGACGATCCCATCACCCTGTTATCAGGCTCGGAGGGACTCCAGAGCTCACCGTGCTTTGCCCAGTTCTCTCCGTACCTGGATGAATCTTCCCTGCCGTACATATAGTCCGCACCTGCCCAGTAACCTATCCAACCGTCACCCGTGCAATCGGCAAAAAGGGGTGCCTTGAACCTTGCCGTTTTACCCGTCGAGGTGTGCCGGGCATCGACCGAGGTTATTGAATCGTTCGCGGTATTCGTGCTGAAAGCCTTCCATTCAAGGAACAGGTGAATGTTTTCATACCTGTTCATATTATCATGCCTTTTTATATCGTCGAGAAGAGCATCAGGAGAACCGTTGGGCCACCATACGGTGTTTAGCATGCTAAGGATCCTGTCAGACTTCCAGGTAATCCCTTCTGTATGAACCCTTATCTCGCCGCTGGCATTCCCGCCCAGGATCGGCCTGTCGTGTATCAGGGCAACATTCATTCCCTGCTCTGCTGCAGCTATGGCAGCAGCACAGCCGGCAATACCGCCGCCGACAATTACAAGGTCGAAATGATGCTCCTCTCCCGGACTTGCAGCCTCCCCGGAAACCGTCCTGCGCCATTCAGCCAGTCTAGCGGGATCGTCCGGGGGTGCTTTCCTCCCTGTACTCAGGTAAAGGGCATCGCATCTTCCTTCAAAACCCGTCAGGTCTTTCAGTTCAATCTTCACATTAATATCCTGCAGCTTTACGCTTCCGGCATACTGCCAGCTCCAGTCTCCTTCCGTTCCCAGTATCCTGCCGGGTTCAATACCGCCAACAGCTATTTTAAAACGGCCGGGAGCCTCCCAGTTACCGGGAGCCCAGTTCTTTGTCCTCACCCATATGTGATACTTCCCTTTACCCGGCACGGCAATTTCAGTTGAGGCATCTTTCACCGGTTTGCCCATCCCGTGTGCAAGAAGGTAGGGAGAGCCCATCTGCGCCACAAACTGCTGGTCGATTACCCAGCCGCCCGGATCGGTAAAGCTCTCTGCTTCAACCAGGATACGGTAAGCATTGCCTGAGCATGAGGTCAGTAACCCGGTAATTATTGTTAATAGAAGAAGCTTTATTGTGTTCATTGCAATTTTGTATTATTTCTTTATTCCGGCAAGGTCGAGGATAAAGGCGTACTGCAGGGCAACTATCCTGTACCGCTCAAACCGTCCCGATGCTCCGCCGTGGCCGGTTGACATGTTGCAGTCCATGATCAGGATATTATTGTCTGTTTTCATTTCACGCAGCTTGGCCACCCATTTGGCAGGCTCCCAGTACTGCACCTGCGAATCCCAGTAGCCTGTTGTCACGAGCAGATGCGGATAGTTCTGCGCCTTTACCTGGTCATAAGGTGAATAGGACAGCATATAATCATAGTACTCCTTCTTCCTCGGGTCTCCCCATTCGTCCCATTCGAATGTTGTCAGGGGGATAGAGGAATCAAGCATTGTTGTAACAACATCAACAAATGGCACTGCTGCAATCACTCCCTTATAAAGGTCCGGCCTCATGTTGACAATTGCTCCCATCAGTAGTCCTCCGGCGCTGCCGCCGTTGGCAAACAAACCTCCTGCATTGGTATATTTCTCATCTATAAGGAACTGCGCACAATCGTTGAAGTCGGTAAAGGTATTGATCTTCTTAAGAAGCTTGCCATCTTCGTACCAGTAACGACCCATCTCACTTCCCCCTCTTACATGTGCTATAGCGTATGCAAAACCCCTGTCGAGCAGGCTGATTATATTTGATCTGAAGCCGGGATCAGTCGAACTTCCGTATGAACCATAGGCGTATAAAAGAAGAGGCGCTTTGCCGTTCTGCACAAATCCCTTTCTGTAAACCAGCGAAACAGGTATCATGGTGCCATCTCCTGCCTTTGCCCATAACCGCTTCGACTCATAATTATTCTTGTCAAATCCCCCCAGAACCTCATCCTGCTTCATCACCTTCTTCTCCCTGGTCACCATGTTATAATCGATAACCGAACCGGGTGTGGTCAGAGAGGAGTAACCATACCTGAGTATTTCCGTGTCAGCATTCGGATTCACGTGTATTCCTGCAGTGTAAGTCTCCTCCCCGAAGTCGAGGTAATGCTCGGAATTATCCTTAAGATTAATAACCCTCAGGTTACTCAGACCCTTAATTCTCTCATCGCTTACCAGAAAATCATTAAAGAGCCCAAAACCCTCGAAGAGCACATCACTTCTGTGCGGAATAACATCCGTCCAGTTTGCTTTTGCCGTTTTGCTGTCGGGTGTTTTTACAAGCTTGAAATTAGAGGCTCCGTCGAGATTGGTCCTTACATAGAAGTATCCTCCCAAGTGATCGGCACTGTATTCGTGATTCGAAGCCCTTGGTTCAAGTATCCTTACTTCACTGTCGGGCCTGGCAGACTCGATAAATCTCACTTCATTTGAGAGGGTCTGGGTAGAATTGATAAGTATATACTTCCTGCTTTTCGTTTCCGAAACATAAACACTGAAGGTTTCGTCAGCCTCAAAATAGACCTCCTTATCGTCGGTGACAGCCGTTCCCAGGCTGTGTTTCTTAACCCTGTCGGCTCTCAGTGTTTCAAAATCCCTTGTAGTATAGAAAAGTGTTTTATTGTCAGTTGCCCATACCAGGTTTCCTGTGGTGTTTTCTATCATATCAGGAAGAAGATTACCTGATCCCAGGTCAAGAAAATGGATGGTGTAACGACGGCGGCTAATGAAGTCAACCCCGTAGGCAACGGTCTTGTTGTCGCGGCTCACCCTTACCTGGCTTACCCCGCAATAATCCTTCCCTTCGGCAAGCTTATTAACGTCGAGGATTATCTCTTCAGGGGAATCAAGTGATCCCTGTTTCCTGCAATAAACAGGATATTCTTTCCCCTCTGAGTATTTTGTGTAATAGTAGTAACCGTTATCAAAATAAGGTACAGACGCATCATCCTGCTTTAACCTGCCCGTCAGTTCGTCAAAGAGCTTCTGCTGAAGAGCCTCGGTATGCTTCATCACCGCTTCCTTGTATTCATTCTCCCCGTTCAGGTAATCAAGTACCTTAATAGTTTGTTCATCAGGATTTTCAGCACTTTTCTGTTCATCACTAAGCCTCATCCAGTAATAGTTATCAAGGCGGCCGTCGAACACCTCGTAAGGGATCTTTTCAGCTAAAGGCGGTTGTACCGTTTGTTTACTGCAGGCCGCGACAAGCAGGGCCAGGAAGATCAGAAGAAATAGTTTTGTGGTTTTCATAGTATTAATGTTGATTGTGTATTTTAATATGGGGCATTGCATGCAATGCCCGTATCATCAATTGCAACGCCCGTAGCGTTCCGCTATTTGTCTATATCCTTCATTGAGAGCTGTATGCGGTTTCTGTCGGTGTCCACGGCAATTATTTTCACTTTCACATGCTGATTCAGTTTTACCACTGCAGCCGGATCTTTTACGAAGCCTTTAGCCAGGTTTGAAATATGCACCAGCCCATCCTGCTTTACGCCAATATCCACAAAAGCCCCGAATTTCGTGATGTTTGTCACAATACCAGGTACCACCATTCCCACCATAAGATCATCTATCGAATGGACATCTGCGAAGCTGAACTCCTTTATCCTGCTTCTGGGGTCGCGGCCCGGCTTGGCCAGCTCCTGAACAATGTCCATCAGAGTCGGCAGGCCTGTTGTACCGGTGACATACTTCTCAGGATTGATCAGCCTGCATTTTTCTTCGTTCGAAATAAGTTCTGGTACTATTACGCCCAGGTCACGTGCAATCCTTTCAACCACAGGGTAACTCTCGGGGTGTACCGCACTTGAATCGAGAGGATTATCAGCGTTCCTTATTCTTAGGAATCCCGCGCATTGTTCGAAGGCTTTTGCTCCCATCCTTTTAACATTCAGCAGTTCATTCCGCGATCTGAAAGGGCCGTTTTCCATCCGGTATTCGGTTATATTCCGGGCAAGCTGAGGTCCCAGTCCGGAGACATACGTAAGCAGGTGACTGCTTGCAGTATTGACCTCAACTCCCACAGCGTTCACACAGCTCATCACCACCTCATCGAGGGCTTCCTGTAGTTTATGCTGTTCGACGTCGTGCTGGTACTGTCCCACCCCTATCGATTTGGGATCTATCTTTACCAGCTCGGCAAGCGGGTCCATAAGTCTCCTGCCTATTGACACAGCCCCCCGGACTGTAACATCATAGTCGGGGAATTCATCGCGTGCAGTCTTTGAAGCCGAGTAGACTGAAGCTCCTGCCTCGTTGACAACAAAAACCTGGATATCCCTGTCGAATTTTATCCATTTTATGAATTGTTCGGTCTCGCGGCTGGCAGTACCATTACCAATTGCTATGGCTTCGGTTTTGTAGGCATCGGTAAGTGATAAAATCTTCTTTATCGATTTTGCCGTTTCATTCTGCGGAGGATGCGGGTAAATGGTTTCGTTATGGAGAAGGTTGCCCTGCCTGTCGAGGCATACTATCTTACAGCCTGTCCTGTAACCAGGATCAATGGCAAGTACATTCTTTTCCCCCAGTGGGGATGCAAGCAGGAGCTGCCTCAGGTTTTCCGCAAACACCCTGATTGCCTCCTCATCTGCCTTCTCTTTTGATATTCTCCGGTACTCGGTTTCCATCGACGGAGAGAGCAGGCGCTTCCAGGAGTCCTTTACTGCTTCGGAAACAATCTCCGATGATCTGCCCGATCCCCTTACAAGCAGCTTGTCGAGAATCCTGAGGGCATTTATAGTGTCAGGTTCCACAGACAGCCTCAGGAAACCTTCGTCTTCTCCCCTTCTCATGGCCAGGAGCCTGTGCGAGGGGCACCTGGCGAGCGGTTCACTCCATTCAAAATAATCCCTGAACTTAGCTCCCTCATTCTCTTTTCCCTTTACCACGGTTGAAAAGATAACCGCCTCCTTTTCATACAGCCTTCTAAGTCTCTTCCTTGCCTCCTCATCTTCGCTTATCCATTCTGCAATAATGTCTGAAGCACCTGCCAGTGCCTCTTCAACAGTTGCGACCTCTTCGTTCAGAAAACCTGCAGCCCTTCGTTCAGGATCACTCTCCCTCTGTTCAATAATAAGCGCGGCAAGCGGTTCAAGTCCTTTCTCCTTCGCAATTGTGGCCCTGGTTCTTCTTTTTGGCCTGTATGGCAGGTAAATGTCTTCAAGCTCCCCTATGTTAAGAGCATCATCAATTTTCTTCCTTAGCTCAGGGGTCATCCTGTCCTGCTCTTCAATCGATTTTATGATGGCGGCACGGCGTGAATCAAGCTCAGCAAGACGTTCATATTCCTTCCTCACGTGGGAAATCTGGACCTCATCGAGGGTCCCTGTCATCTCTTTCCTGTACCTGCTGATGAAAGGGATGGTGGCTCCCTCATCCATAAGCCTTATGGTGTTTTCGACCTGCCATACGGCAAACCCGAGCTTTGCTGCTATTAACGAAATATTCTTTTCTTTTCCCATACTATTCAACATATAAAACAAGGCCTTTCAGGTATTCGCTTTCAGGATGGTAGATATTCACCGGATGATCAGGCGGCTGGCTCAGCTGCTGGATGATCCTGACGTTTCTTCCTGTGTTTGCGGCTGCGGCAAAAACCGACTTTCTGAAGTTCTCACGCGAGACAACCTGGGAACAGGAAAATGTAAATAGAATCCCTCCCGGTCTTATTCGTTCTATGGCTTTAATATTCAGCCTTTTGTATCCCTGAAGGGCATTGGCCAGAACATTATTGTGCTTGGCGAAGGCAGGCGGGTCAAGAATTATGAGGTCATATTCGCCGCCTGCTTTTTCCAGGAAACCAAATGCATCCTCCGCAAAAGATTTATGCCTCGGGTCATTTCCGTAATTGAGCCTCACGTTCTCTTCTGCCATCTGGACGGCTGACTTCGATGAGTCAACCGAATGTACAAGTGATGCACTCTTCAGGGCATAAACTGAAAAGCCGCCTGTATAGGCAAACATATTAAGGACTCTTCTGTTTTCTGAGAATGTTTCAACAAGTTTCCTGTTTTCCCTCTGATCGATATAAAAACCCGTTTTCTGCCCGCTGGTCCAGTCAACCATAAAGCGGAATCCGTTCTCGGTAACGGTGACCGGATCAGAAAAACCATACAGAAACTGGTTTTCTCCCCTGATTCCCGACATATAGGGAATTGTCGCCTCACTCTTGTCGTATATTGCAGTAATCTTATCCTCCAGCACTTCTTTGATAATGCGGGCGATCTCATTCCTCTTTTTGTACATTCCGACCGAATGCATCTGGATCACCGCTACCTTGTTATAATAATCAACAATAAGTCCGGGGAGATTATCACCCTCTGCATTTACGAGCCTGAAAACATTCAGATCGGGGTTATCAGCAAGTCCAAGAGAACTTCTGTACCTTATCGCAGAACCGATTCTTTCCTTGAAAAAATCATCATCGATATCGGTTTTCTCAAAAGAAAGAATTCTCACGGCAATGGAGCCGGGCTGATAATGTCCGGCAGCGAGAAAATTATCTTTATTGTCATAAACCTCCACGATGTCGCCTTCAAGAAGGTTGCCATAAGTCTTTTTAATGGCTCCCGAAAAGATCCATGGATGGTACCGTCTTACTGACTGATCCTTGCCGGATTTTAATATGATCTTTGCGTTTTCCAGATTCAGTTGTGATAATTGTACTCTTAATTTCAGCCCTTATCTGCCATGCCATTCAGTTTCCTGTAGATCTCGTAACATACCCAGGCATCTGTTGCCGCATATATCTGCTGTGCTTCACTCAGTTCCCTGGCCTCCCAGTCTGTAACCTGCTGACTCTTTGAGATCCTGAACCCAAGCACAATTGCTGCAAGCTTCTTAAGGCCGGAGCACTGGATCCCAAAATCCTTCACCATCTTCTGCAGATCAACAAATCCTTCAGGAGTGAACCGCTTCAGGCTTCTGAGGAACCTGATATCGTCATGTACCGCAACCCCGGCTTTTATTACGCGGGGATTCCCCAGCAACTCAGCCAGCTCGTCAGGTATCCCTATCCTGTTTATCCTGATGAGAAAAGCCATATCGCTTGTGGCCAGCTGGATAAGAGAGACTTTATTGTTATGGCCTTTCCTGAATGATGGCCTGGTTTCAGTGTCAAATCCCACAAAATCAAATTCAGACAGCAGTCTGAAATAGTTCCTGAAGCTCTTCTGGTCATCGATCACAATAATTCTGCCCCTGAACCAGGAGAGGTTATAGCCTGAAAGCTCCTCCGCTGTTATATTTTCGATGAATCTGCTATCTGCCATCTTTTCCTGATTCCTTCTGTCTCCTCGAGATGAACCATTCATCAGTTCTTCGTGCCGCGTCTCTTTCAATGTCGGCCTGCTCGTCTCTCAGGGCAATCTCCTCTCCTGAATAAACAAAATTATGGATGGCTCTCATTGAATTGACCAGCTTCTGCCCCCAGTAGTTTTCGAAATTCATCCGGCATTCCCATATTGCATCGTTCATCACCTCATTAGTACCTGTCTGGTATAGGATAAGATAATCCTTAAGATCCTGGTAGATATCTGCAAGGTCCTCTGCAATGCTGCATGCAATTGGTCCTTCAGAACGGCTCATTTTTTCATCAAACACCTCCAGGTAATCGTTAGCCGTCCCAAGCTTTTCCCTGAATGCATTGTGGATCTTCACCCAGTCGGCTTCCCTTACAAATTTTTCATTACCCTCCTCAAAAAATGGCTCAAGTGAAGGCAGAAGAGAAGCCTTTATGTATATAAACGGCAGCAATCGCTGCATTATCTTAAGTATCTCGTCCCCTTTGAGCTCCGATGCATGCTCTGCATATTTGCAGTATTCGTTTGCGGCTGCGGTAAATTCCAGCACATTGCGCGATAATACAGGATCTGATGCAGTACTCATATAAATATTTAAGAGAGTTGCAAAATTAGGTAATTTGATTTTAAAAAGCACCCGAAGATATGGAAAGATTGAAAGACCAAATTCACGATAATGTACTAAGTCCTGTAGGGACGGCCTCTTTGTAGCTCCGTAGGAGCGACCTGTTGATACGAGACATGTTCAAAATAAAAATATTATTCCCCTGACAGGGCGCCGCTACGCGGCTCGTAATAATTGGAAATGACATCGCCCTACAAACAGGGCGCCGCTACGCGGCTCAGGAAGGTAGTCCCGTAAGGACGGCCTGTTTGTAGTCCCGTCGGGACGACCTGTTTGTAGAAACAACGACAATAATAATTTGATATTAAGCTCCGTAGAGCCTGCCCCGCGTTAGCGGGGAGCGACCTGTTTATCTTGTTAACTATGTTTTTACATTTCCCGTGTTTTTTTATTCGATAAAATTTTAACTTTAGACACTCCGGACCGGCCCTGTTCCGGGAAATAATTGTATTGAGCAAACAAATTGAATAACCATAAAAACACACAACGATGAAAACCAAAACTATTCTATGGCTCTCAATTCTGCTGCCACTATTTATCTATACTGGCTGCACTCAGGCCAACAAACTCACCCAGAAGGAGATCGATGAGGGATGGATATTGCTTTTTGACGGCAAAACCCTCGACGGATGGCGCGATTATCATGGCGAAGGGGTAACAGGTCCCTGGACAGCCGAGAAAGGGACTCTTGCCTCTCTTGGCCTGGGAAGCGACAGCACGGGTTATCTCGTAACAGATAAAGAGTACGGCAATTTCATCCTCGACTTCGACTGGAAGATCGGGGAAGGGGGCAACAGCGGAGTCTTCTACCATGTTGTGGAACGACCCGAATATAAGGTTCCCTATGTAACCGGTCCGGAATACCAGGTACTTGACGATATCGGCTTTCCAGTAACCCTTGAGGAGTGGCAGAAGGTCGGGGCTGATTATGCAATGTATACCTGTGACCCCGAAAAGAAAATAGTCAAGAAAGCAGGCACATGGAATAACTCAAGGATAGTTTTTGACAACGGACACGTAGAACACTGGCTTAACGGCCAGAAAGTTCTTGAGTTTGAAGCATGGTCCGACGACTGGTTCGAGAGAAGATCGGGCGGCAAGTGGGATTTTGCTCCGGAATACGGGCTTGCCAGAAGCGGGCTCTTTTCGTTGCAGGACCACGGCAGCAGGGTATGGTACAGAAACATGAAACTAAAGGAATTACCCAGGAAACCAGCTTCCGAGACACTCTTTAACGGGAAGGATCTTACCGGCTGGGAGGTGTACGGAACAGAACTATGGTATGTTGAGGACGGAGAACTGGTATGCGAAAGCGGACCCGACAAAAGATACGGCTACCTTGGAACAAGGAAATACTACGACGACTTCGACCTGAGCCTTGAATTCAAACAGGTCTCCGACGGCAACAGCGGGGTCTTCTTCCGTTCATATATCCGCACCGGTGTAAATATCTCGGGATGGCAGGTTGAGGTCGCTCCCCCGGGACGCGATACCGGAGGCATTTACGAATCGTACGGCAGAGGCTGGCTCGTTCAGATCCCCGACGAAAGGGAGAATATCCTTAAAATGGGCGAATGGAACACCATGCGGATAAAGCTCAGCGGCGACACTGTCACCACCTGGCTCAACGGTGAGCAAATGGTAAATCTCAGTGATGAGAAGATCGGCCAGGGCAAGGGCCGTATAATGCTGCAGATCCACAGTGGAGGAGGAATAAAGGTAAGATGGAAAAACCTGATCCTGACAGAACCATAATAAAAGCGACACTCCTTCTATTATTGATTATGTATTGAACTGATCGTCTCTCCAGGGATAATTACTCAACAGCAACTAAATGAATTTCACTTTTTTAGACACCATTATCGTTGTCCTTTACCTTGCCGGGATAACACTGTTCGGAATAAAGCTTGCAGGGAAACAGCTGTCAACCAAAGATTATTTCCTCGGCGGACGAAAGATACCATGGTGGGTCGTATGTTTTTCAATTGTGGCTACAGAGACAAGCACCCTGACCTTCATCAGTATACCTGGTCTGGCTTATCTTACCAATCTCAATTTTCTTCAGATCACTATAGGGTACTTCCTCGGGAGGATCGTGGTAGCATGGATAATACTCCCCTCCTATTTCAAGGGTGAATTAGGAACAGCATACACTGTTCTGGCAAACCGCTTCGGAACACCGATGAAGAACCTTGCATCGGGAGTCTTTATGCTGACCAGGCTGGCTGCTGACGGAGTCAGACTCTTTGCAACGGCCATACCACTTGCACTTATACTTAAAAACACACCCCTGGCTGTCAGTCTTTCAACCGGACAGATATACATCGGATCAATAATTATTATCGCACTGGTAACCTACAGCTACACCTTCCTGGGAGGCCTGAGGTCTGTAGTCTGGATGGAGATGGTTCAGCTTGCCATATACATTGCCGGTGCAGTCACTGCAATTATTATCGTAAGCGGTGAGCTGAACGGGGGCATCCTGGGCGGGATCTCGGAAGCATCGGAAGCCGGCAAATACAAAATATTCAACCTCTCTTTTGCAGGAGGACTGAAAGGTTTCTTTTCAACTCCTTATACAATGATTGCCAGCATCTTGGGAGGCGCCTTCCTGTCGATGGCATCGCACGGGATAGACCAGCTCATTGTGCAGAGGCTCCTTTCAACAGGATCACTGGCAGCCAGCCGCAAGGCAATTGTAACAACGGGAGGAATAATAATATTTCAGTTTGCACTCTTTCTTTTCCTGGGAACGCTGCTCTATGTTTTCTACGGAGGAGCCGGCATTAAATCTGATGAGGTATTTCCGAAATTCATAATAGAAGAGATGCCTACGGGACTGTCGGGGTTTATCATTGCGGCGCTTTTTGCTGCCGCCATGTCGACTCTTTCAAGTTCAATAACGGCGCTTGGCTCAACCACAATGTACGACTTTATCATTCCCTATTACAAGAAGCTGAAAGAGTCAAATGAAGTTATGATATCGAGGCTGATAACAGGGTTCTGGTGCCTCCTTCTTATAGGATCGGCAGTGGTCTTTATGAAAAGCTCGCAGGCAGTGGTGGAACTGGCACTCTCAATAGCATCATTTACCTATGGAGGACTGCTCGGCAGCTTTATTCTCGGGGTTCTCTTCAAGAAACCGAGGATAAATCATGCCATTCCGGCATTCGTTACGGGTATCGGAGTGATGGTCTATATAATTCTTTTCACCTCCATCGCCTGGACCTGGTACACCCTGATAGGAACCATTGTGACAGTGACTACAGGCCTGATCCTCACCGCCATATGGAAGAAAGAATAATAGTCAGCTGTTCCACTCAAGCCTTCTCTGATCATCCTGCTTTATTTTGTTGCGATCGAGGAGCCATCTGATCACTTTTATCACTTTTTCTTCAGGATGAGTCATCAGCCTTACAAGCTCTTCAGCATCAGGATTCTGCTCGCTGAGTATCTTTTTTATTTCTTCAAGGATAAGGTCAAATTCATACCGGCTCAGTTCAAGTTCGTTCCTTTCGCGGCATGTATCACATTTTCCGCACCTCTCAGATTCCTCCCCGAAGTATTCCAGAAGGCAGACTGAGCGGCACCGTGTCTCCGTATCGGCATAACCGGTCATCTTATCCAGCCTGTGGATATATTTTTCCCTGACATAGAGGTAATTCTCCGGTGAGATCATTAAACCTCTTCTTATCAACCGTTCCTCGGTGAAGATCACGAGGGCGCTCTTCCTGCCTGGTATATAGCGTATGATATTAAGCGAAGCAAGCTTCACAAGGAACTGATATACAGTATCCCGCGACAAGGCACTTTTCCTCGACAGTACCTCCTCGCTGATAGCGACGAATCCGGAGAACATCCCAGTATATGACCTGAGCAGAAGCTTGATGAATCCGTCGAAAGACTCATTCGCTACCTGGAATTTATAGAGATCGTCCCTGCCAACCACAAAATGCACCCTCGACGGATTGTTTATCTCCTCGGTGAACTCCATATATCCTTCCCTCTGAAGGAACTGCAGGCTGTTGTAGGTTTCGATCACCGGCAGCCGGTATTTCGACACAAAATCGGCCATGTTGAAATCAAACACATTATCCTTGCCTGAGCCGTGGGGCACCTGAAGGTAATTGCAGAGAGCCTCGTAAATATCCTTAATTCTTTCGACCGGGGGGAACCTCTGCCTAAGGGAGTCGTTCAGCCTGCTCTTGTCGGCAGGAGAATATAACAAAACAGCAAATGCCGGTTTGTTGTCTCTCCCGGCCCTGCCGCTCTCCTGAAAATAACTTTCAATTGAATCGGGTATATCCCAGTGTATTACGAACCTGACATCGGCCTTGTCGATCCCCATTCCGAATGCGTTGGTGGCAACAATAACACGTGTTTCACCGGCTGACCATGATGCCTGTTTCCTGTCGCGCAATTCACCGGAAATTCCAGCGTGGTAGAAATCGGCATTTATGCCGTTATCGTTAAGCAGGCGGGCAACATCTGAAGACCTTTTACGGCTTCTGACGTAAACGATGCCCGATCCTTTTGCATTCTTAAGTGTCTTAACAATGTATGAGCCCTTGTCCTCCACCTTCCTCACAAGGTATGAGATATTCTTTCTGTTGAAACTGGTGCGAAGGACATTCTTCCCCCTGAATTCCAGCTTATCCATTATATCATCAATCACCTGTGGTGTTGCCGAGGCTGTTAGGGCAAGAAAGGGGACCTTATCAGATATAAAATTCCTTAGTTGCGCTATCTTCAGGTATGAAGGCCTGAAGTCGTATCCCCACTGGGATATGCAGTGTGCTTCGTCGATGGCCACCAGCGAAAGGTTGAGCCTCGAAGCCCTTCCCTGAAAGGAACTTGTCGAGAGCCTTTCGGGTGATACGTAAAGAAACTTATAATCGCCGTAGATACAATTCTCAATTGCAATGTCAATCTCCTCGCCCGACATTCCCGAATGAATGGCCATAGATCTTATCTCCATCTTGTTCAGCCGTTCAACCTGCTCCTTCATCAGGGCTATTAGAGGAGTTACAACCAGGCAGGTGCCCTCTAATGCAACTCCCGGAACCTGGAAAGTAACTGACTTACCGCCTCCGGTAGGCATAAGGCCCAGGGTATCCCTTCCCTCAGCAACCGATTTGATAATATCCTCCTGAAGGGGTTTGAAGTTTGTGAAACCCCAGTACTTCATCAGTATTTTCCTGAACTCCTCCATTTGTCATTTCGAAGGTGATATTACAAAAATAATAACTGTATTTCAATTTTTTATGAGATCATATATAATGCGGTGTTTTATGAGTCGGTAATTTTTTCGTAATTTGCGCAGCAAAAATTAAATCACGCCTGCAATGTCATTCACATCTGAAAAAATAGTGTTTGAAGGACTCACCTTCGATGATGTCCTTCTTATTCCATTATACTCGGAAGTACTTCCCCGCGAGGTGGATATCAGTTCAATGTTCACGAGGAACATCAGGATCAACACCCCGATTGTTTCTGCTGCCATGGACACCGTGACTGAAGATGAGCTGGCAATTGCCATAGCCAGGGAGGGAGGCATAGGTGTGATTCACAAGAATATGTCGGTCGAAAAACAGGCATCGCAGGTAAAAAGGGTAAAAAGAGCTGAGAACGTGATGATCTTCGATCCGATCACGATCAATCTTGAGGCCACCGTTGCCGAAGCCATCAGCCTGATGACAGAATACAGGATAGGAGGCATTCCCGTTATTGACAAC
>CAYRQY010000029.1:13670-16923 GCA_964426435.1 uncultured Rikenellaceae bacterium
AAAGGGATCGTCACCAACAGGGACCTCAGGTTCGAGAACAACCGGACCCGTAAGATAACGGAGGTAATGACCACAAACCTGATCACCACCAATCACCATACCGACCTGGAAGCAGCCGCAAGGATCCTTCAGAAGCACAAGATTGAGAAACTGCCAATGGTCGATGAAAACGGCAAGCTTACCGGTCTTATAACATACAAGGACATTACCAAGTCGAAGGACCGCCCCGGATCATGCAAGGACAGCAAGGGACGACTAAGGGTGGCAGCTGCTGTCGGAATTGCAGCAGATACTATGGAAAGGACTGATGCCCTGGTAAATGCAAACGCCGATGCAATTACCATCGACACTGCTCATGCCCACACCAAAAGTGTTCTGAACATCCTTCGCGAGCTTAAGAGAAATTTTCCCGATATTGATATTGTAGCAGGAAATGTCGGCACTGCAGAAGCAGCGAGGAAACTTGCCGATGAGGGAGCCGATGCGATCAAGGTCGGAATTGGACCCGGCTCCATCTGCACAACAAGGGTAATTGCCGGCGTGGGAATCCCTCAGCTTTCGGCTATCTACAACGTCGCCAAAGCTCTGGAGGGATCAGGTATTCCTGTAATTGCCGACGGAGGTGTGAGGTACTCTGGCGATATCATCAAAGCCATTGCAGCGGGTGCTGATTCAATAATGGCAGGCTCGCTCTTTGCCGGTGTCGAGGAGTCGCCCGGTGAAACAATTATCTACAGTGGCCGCAAGTTCAAGGCATACAGAGGTATGGGATCGATAGAAGCCATGCAGCAGGGGTCCAGGGACCGCTACTTCCAGGATATGGAAGATGATATTCAGAAGCTCGTCCCGGAAGGTATTGCAGCAAGGGTGCCATACAAGGGAACCCTCGCCGAGGTTGTTTTCCAGCTTACAGGCGGACTCAGGTCAGGTATGGGGTATGTCGGAGCAGCTAACATAATCATTCTCAAAAAAGAAGGCAGATTTGTAAGAATCACCCACTCAGGCATTATCGAGAGTCATCCGCATGATGTCTCCATAACCCGGGAATCTCCCAACTACAGCAGGAAGATATTTGAATGAACCTACTGATTATCCTGATGAATATCAAGACCATAAGATCAATATTCCTCTTTTTGCTCGCCGCTTCACCTTTCTGCGGAGCCCAGATGCCCGACGACAGGGTACTGATGTCTGCAGACGGACACGAAGTAACGGCAGGAGAGTTTATCAGGATGTTCAGGAAGACACCTGTAACAACAGACAGGAACGGTTTTGAAGAATATCTTCAGCAGTTCATCACATTCCGCCTTAAAGTTGCAGATGCAATATCGAAGGGATACGACACAACCCGTGCTTTCAGAAACGAACTTGGCAGCTACCGCCACCAGCTTGCACAGAGCTATCTCACCGACACCGAAACCAGGGAGATTCTGCTGAAGAGAGCCTATGAAAGGTACCTGACCGAAATCAATGCATGGCACATCCTTGTAAGCTGCCCCACAGGTGCATCACCTGCCGATACAATGAAAGCCTGGAGAAAATCGCTCGGGATCAGGGAAAGGCTGGTAAGCGGCGAGCAGTTCGAATATGTGGCAAGGGGCACGTCAGAGGATCCCTCCGTGGTAGTCAATGGCGGCAATCTCGGATATTTTACAGTATTTCAGATGATACTGCCTTTCGAAGATGCAGCATACACCCTTAAGCCTGGTGTTATATCAATGCCTGTACGCACATCCTTCGGATATCATATCATAAAGGTCACCGACAGGCGCCCCTCTCGCGGAAAACTCAGGGTGGCTCATATAATGAAGGCTGCTACGCCTGGCAGCGGTGAAGAAGAAGAGGCAAGGGCACTCAGTGAGATTAATGATCTGTACCGGCAGCTCCGCAACGGCGCTTCCTTCACCGATCTCGCCAGAAACCATTCGGATCACAGTGAATCAGTATCAAGGGGAGGCGAACTGAACTGGTTCGGGACAGGAGAAATTATCAGCGAGTTTTCGGAAGCGGCATTTAAGCTTAAGGATACCGGGGATTTCAGTGCTCCGGTAAGAACACCTTATGGCTGGCACATAATCAAGCTCCTTGAGAAGAGGGGTCCTGGTTCATTCGAGCAGACAAGATCATTCCTCGAAAGCAGAATAAACCAGTCATACCTATCATCCCTCAGCAAGCGATCGCTGGTCACCAAACTTCGGCAGGAGTATAAATTCACGATCAATCCGGAAAACTACACATGGTTCGTGAATAACACCGACTCAATGATTATGAAAGGATTATCGGCCTATCCCAGGAGTAAATTGCCCAACGGGTATATTTATTCCTTTTCTGACCAGGTTTTTACAACAGCCGAATTTGCTGACGTTGTCGAAAGAAGGGGCCTGATGATTAACACAAGAAATCCGAAGGTATTTATCGACAGGGCTATTGAAACAATCGCCGATGATCACATCATAAGATATGAAGACTCAATACTCGAAAAGAAATATCCCGAGTTCGGTTACCTGGTTAAAGAGTTCCACGACGGAATCCTCATGTTCGAGATTTCTGCCGATATGGTATGGAACAGGGTTCAGGAAGACTCTTCAGGATTGAAGGGTTATTACAATAATAATAAACGGGACTATCTTTCACCCAGGTCTGTTGATGCTAAGGTATACACACACACGGGACACCTGACGCAGAAAGCGGTGAAGCAGTTCCGCAATGATATCAGGAGGAACTCGAGAAGAAGCGACGGGGACGGCAGGCTTAACCAGAAGTACAATTCCGGCAGGGATACACTTCTGACTATAACGGAAGGAGTATGGTACAGAGGCGATGACCCGGCTCTCGACGATGTCAACTGGACTAGGGGGATACAATTCTTCAGAAAGAACGGTTCTCATGCGGCAGTGCTTATAAAAAGAGTCAATGAGCCGGCACCTATGCCACTGGCTGCTGTCAAAGGTGAGGTAATGGCGGGTTACCAGGATGAACTGGAGAATGAATGGATAAAACAATTAAAGGAAAATTATACCGTTAGGATTGACGAGGCGGTTCTAAACGAAGTGAGGCAAAGGCTGGAAAATGAATAAGGCGATCCTGTTTCTTTTTATAACATTTTCGATTATCGGATGTGACAGATTCCGTAAGGCTGATAAACCTGTGGTTGTGGCAAAAGCATACGATGCCGTTCTCTATTACGACCAGATCCCTCTGAACATAATCATGGGAACCGCGGGACCCGACAGCACGGCGATTATCCAGAACT
>CAYRQY010000030.1:0-16444 GCA_964426435.1 uncultured Rikenellaceae bacterium
GGGCGTCTCTTTTGAACATCCATCGCAACCGGGATATACGAGACGCCCGTGAAGGGCGTCTCTACGGGAACTGAATGGTTAATTGGAATATAATACCCGATGTATTAACAGGTTAATTCGTTTTGTTGAAAAATCGGATTGCTTTTGTAATATTATTGTCGTTAATTGCTTATACAAATTCCTGATACCGATGAATACCATTCTGAGGTACCGGGTGGCGGCTCTTTAACTTCATGCCTGCAGGTTGCCCGTTGATATAATTTCTCATATCGCACATCACCGGGGCGGGCATGAGGTCTGACTCTTTCTCTTTCCATTCAAAAATGGAAAGCATACCTGATCAACGAGATAGAATTCATCTGACCATAATCTTATGTTGGAGCAAAAAAAATTCCGGATAATACAAGCCGGTAAGTTTCTTAAAAAGGATACTATTCCACCTTCCGGTAACTCATACGGTTCGAGGAGAATGGTTTTGAAAAAGATGTCGCTTCTGGCCTTTGGCATAAATCCGCTGGTAAGGTCGATAGATAAAGCTCTTTCCATGCCGTTCACGGTCCGGAAAGCAGGGAAAGCCATCTGTTTCCTGGCCGGCGGCAAAATTGCCTGGGAAATCGATCCTGTAAGGTTCGGAGATCACACTATTTTGAAATTTAATGAGTTTAGGGATGGCTTTGACATATCTCTCCATGATGCAGAATATCCCTCAACGGGTATAAGAGCCGATTTTTCTGCGAAAGTCAGCAGGGAAACCGGTGAGTGGCGGATGAACATAAGAGCTCCATGGCTGGGCATTGATGAGGATATTTCATTTATCAGATGGCTCAGTGGCAATGCTGAGCTGAAAGGTCAGGTAATCAGCGATATCAAAGTGCATGCGGGAGAGAATGATTCTGTCGTTTTTCCGGCACCTTCGGCAGTTAACCTTGACAGATACTGGAATATCAGTATCTCTCCCGCCGACCATATAATTCTTGATCTGTGCGGGGGGAAAGAGTATTTCACCTCTGCAGGGATTTCGCTAAAGGAGCACAATCTGCCTGGTTGGATAGATACCGGCTATTTCAAGCGGGCTTCGCATATTGCCCTTCGTGGCGCACAATCGTGTTTCAGATCGCTGGGAGACCTCAAATATGGTTCTGGTCAGGCATTCCTGACAGAATCATGGCCTTTCGGTCGTACCGGGCTTATTTCCGGTCGTTCCGAGAAAGGCCCTGCATGCCTTCTCTGGGCATGCAATGATTATGGCATGGATTATCAGCCGGTTCAGTTGTCATTGCCACACGCAGGCGGGTCTATGCTGGCATTCACCAACAGCCGGTTTGTAAAGGAGTATACCGGTTCATCCGAACCTTTCTCTTTTATCGCCGACCTTGATAGCACTCCCCAATGGGTTGGCCTTGCAGGATCGTCGTTCGCTCTTGCTGCCACGGCTGATCCTTCATTTGTCTTAAATGGTGAAGGTTCGGCGGTCACTGAAATGGATCTTAAGGCCAGGCTTGTCGGGTCCAGGATCAGGATCGGGGGAGCAAGCTCTCTCCCGGTTGATTATTCTCCCGGACCCGAGATCCATCTGATACCACAGGAGATAAAGGGGATGAAGATGCAGCCGGTAACCCCCGGCCAGGTCGTTAACCCTATGAATATTAAACGTATTGATGATCAGGACACCCAGACCAACTGGCTTTATCTCGACAGGGAGGCAACCAGGGTCCGCTTCAGGACCGACAGATCGATCCTTATTAACCTGATCAGACCTAATGACTTTCTGAATCTTCAGTTTGAGTTTGTCAATTTCACAATCGACAACAACCTGTTAAGGACAGATGATCCAAAGTCTCCTTCATTCATGATAGTCTGGTTCCCTTCGCAACACACCAGGGAAGAGATGTTCAGGGCATCGGAGAAACCGCGTGTCCCGGTAAGATTTCTCAGAGCGGGCAGCAGCCGGCTGGTCTTCAGGGTCCCTTCCGGCTACCAGCCAATTCCATTGATCCTTGATTCTCTTCTTAAATGGGATGATTTTGAGATACAGGTTAACTACAGGGCTCGCTGGTTCAATACAGGCCGGTCGGCCGAGGGACTACTGAAAGAGAGGCTCAGAAGGGTTTCAATGGTCTTCACCCCTGCCGCTGCCAGGAAGGATGATCTCATTAAGAGTCCGCCGCTTAACCTTAAGAGTCGCGAGGTAAGGGTGATCGATCCGGAGCCGGTTAAGAAGAAGCCGGTGAATCAACCCCTGACAGCGCAGGAAATTAAGATTGCTGTATCGACTACCCCAAAGGGTTCCGGCAGGATGAGTCTGTCGGAAGACAATCTCGGCAATATACTTGCCGGCCCCGCGATCGAGCTGACACAGATCGATAAGATAAAAGGCTCGATGCTGAACCTTTTCCAGATGGGCGCACCCTCCAGATATGAGACATCGATAGAAGCACCAGCCTGGCTGGAGGTATCCCCGAACCAGCTTGCAGGGTTTGCCCATAACAGGGATCTTCGGGATGAGTTTGGAGAGTATGATGAGACACAGGTCGAGAGACTTGATATTTCTGATGAGCCGGTAATAGTCCCTGAAAAGAAACCGGCACAGGCAATGACCGAAAGACAGGTGGCTGCCCGGCAGGTTCAGCAGGTTCAGCAGGCACAACAGGCACAACAGATTCAGCAGGTACAACAGGTTCAGCAAAAACCAGTGCCTGAAAAACAGCAGATCACAACCATCCGGAAAGCAGAACCAGTCATAACTCAGAAGGGCAGATATAAAACCGTTGTTTCACCTGCTTCCCTTAAAATAGCTCCGGCATTGCTGATCCAGCAGGGACAGCTTTTTGAGTTGTGGCACACCAGGATGGGGGTGCGGCTTGCCAGCGGAGAAATAGACGAAGATGCCCTCGGCGATCTTAAAACCATAAGGGCTCTCTGGAGTCCGTGTGCAGGAGAGAAGGCTTCAGGACCGGCAAGAACAATGTCGGTGGCGGGAAAGTACTTTTACAGCCTGCCCGAACCGCTTGCCCTGCACCAGCTGGTTCATCTGACTTCCAACTACACGGAACTCAGTGTCGAAAAGAGCAATGTTAAAGCAGACCCTTTTCCCGTGAAGGCAAAACGGCTTATGCTATCCGGACTGGGAGCGTGGCTCGACTATGAATTCAGGGACGAAAGGGACATTGCCGGATTCTCTCTTCAGGCATGGCTGCAACGTGCAACAATGGGAAGGGATCATTACATTAAACTTGTAAGGAGAGGATACCTTTTCCCGTTTGGCCATAAAGCCGTAAGGATTACGGTGGGTGAGAGAAGGATCCAGATGGTGGACAATGTTTATACGGCTGTGATTATAGTAAAGGAGTTTATCGTTATAAAACAGCCTGAACTATTCTATGATCACCCGTCCGGGGCACAGGGTTTTATCCCGTTCCCCTTCCGGAGGGTTGAAATAAAGGACCTCGAGAAGCAGGTTGATCTCAGAGATGTTAGCTCCGGAACGGTCTTTGAGCTTTATGAGGTCACGGATACCAGCAGGCCGGTATATTTCAGGATTGAGATGGACGATGCTGCCGGGCAGTTAATAAGGACCGAAGTTCCGCTTGTCTTTATTGATGCGTCTGTTAAAGACCAGTCTGTTGCAGTTAAGAATTACTCCTCTTCGGGATGGGATTATTTCAGCTCCATGCCGGCATCAAAACCGGTGGCTTATGCCCGCAGTCTAGTCCCCGGTGATACCAGCTTCGAAACAAGAAGCATCATGTTCGGAGCGAGAAGCATTGCCTACGACATCGAAGGTGTGCGGTTCTTTCCCGAGATAATTGAATCATCCGTCTTTGTGAAGCAGATGGAAGAGCTTACCGGCGAACGGAAGGAGATCAGGATTCAGCTTGTTGACGATAACAACCTCTCGATGGTCTTCGCAAAAGTTCATCCCAAAGAGAAGGCAGAGCTTATTTTCGGGGACACAGAGACAAGCGGCGGTTTTCTTACCCCCAATATGGCCATCACGGGCTTCTCCAAGCTGACCGGCCTCACGGGAAATGACCTGTCAAACCTCGATAACCTGATAGTTGTCGCTGAAAAGATCTTCAGCCTTGTGGAAAAGATCCCAAAGATATTCGGCATTCTTAACTTCGCCGACCTGCTTCTTCCGTCAGTCAATCTGACCGATGCGGTAAAGGCTATCAGGAGCCAGGTCGAGAAGATAAGGGACCAGATAGAAGATCATTTGCAGGACATTCTGTCGATGATGGCAAGGGCAGACTCTGAGCTGAAAAGAATGGAAAGGTTTATCTCTGCCATATCTTCCATTACCGACGATAAGGGGATATTGAGTGCCCTCCAGGATCCGGGCAGTATTGCCCAGGCTCTTGGCGCCCAGGGGATTGCTGTTTCTCAGGGCACCCTGCAGGAGGCCGTGAACTCAGCCATCAGTGCAGGCAGGGAGATTGCCTTAAACAATATTACTCTGACAACTCTTACGGGCTATATAAACAATGCGGCCGGACTAAGGAATGAGCTGGCAAATGCCGGGGTTAACATACCCCAGCAGACTGTTGCCAGCATGCTGAGGCTGGCTGAGGCCCTTGTGAATAACGGGTTTGAAGATGCCGAGATAGTGGCAATTGTTAATGCCCTTGGCCTTGCTTCAGGCGTCGCCTCACTTCAGGGAGTGGTAAAAACACTTGCAGAAGAGATCTCAACCAGGGTGTTTGAGGCAATCCCGGAAATACCCAATGTAAAGTTCCAGGTAAGGGGTAACGAGATAGTTGTTGAGTATCGCTGGAAGCCCAAAACGAAAAATAAATATGAACTGTCAATCTTCACCATAAAGAACCTGAAGGATGATTCCAGTCCCATAGAGGTATCGGTCGACAGCATAATGAAGAAGAGCATCGATCTTAAGTCACCTCCGCTTTTTGATGTCAATGCCTCGATAAACAAATTCACGATTATTATTGCAAGCACACTGCAGCTCAACTTTGAAAGGCTCTCCTTCAAGTCGGGCAGCGGCTCAAAGAGCAATGTGGATCTGAAATTCATGCCGGTTCCAATACGCCTGACCGGATCGCTATCATTTGTAAACAGCCTTCAGAAGGTTATTAGCGCCGACCAGTTTTCCGCCGGGCCTTTTATTGACGTTACCAGCTCAGGGATTGAGGCAGGGTACAACTTCCCCCTTCCGAACATAGAGGTAGGAATACTGGCCCTCTCTAACATGATGCTGGGAACAAAGCTCAGGATCCCTTTCAACAGCGAACCTCTCACAATTGGGTTCAACTTCTCGAGCAGGGAGAATCCTTTCAAGGTTCTTGTATCCTGTTTTGGCGGAGGAGGCTTCTTCAGTCTCGAAACAACCATGCGGGGACTTACAAGGCTCGATGCCGCCTTTGAGTTCGGGGCAGGCATATCGCTTGATGTCGGCGTGGCGAGCGGATCGGTCGAAGCAATGGGCGGAATCTATTATTGCCTGATCGCCGGTGCTGATGGTAACTCCTATTCTCTGACGGCTTATCTGAGGATAACTGGACGACTTTCAATCCTTAAGCTGATAAAGATTACTCTGGAGTTCTACCTCGAGATGCGTTACGAATCGGTGGGGAAAAAGGATATCCTCGAAGACGGTAAACAGGTCCTTACTGTCGACAGAAGCAGCCGGCTTGTCGGAACGGCGAGCCTCTCGGTTAAGGTTGAAGTTCTTTTCTTCAGCAAAACAGTTAAGGTAACGGTTAAAAGAACCTTCGCGGGCAACGATGCCGACCCGAAATTTGCCGATGCATACAGTCTCGAGCACTGGCAGGGATATTGTGCCGCATTTGCATCATAGGACACTAATAGTTAATAAGTTAATAATCAACGATATGAAGCAGACGATAATATATACTGCACTTCCCGCCGGAAGGCTGAATACCGGGGGGAACAACCTACTTCGACTGTCACTTCACTGCTCGATGAGGCTGTCACATACCTCACCGACAAATATGGGTATGTTCCCGGAAATTATTCAGTGGGCCCGTAAGATAAAGGAGGCCCCGGGATTCAAGGTCAGGTGGAACAGGACCGATCCGGAGGATGCCAATGCCGAAACATCTGTAATTGAACCGTCTTTATGGGAGACACTAGTTTATCCCGACATTAAGGTTTCGGCCTTTGTTGTTGAGGATAAGTCGAAGGTGCAGATTCATGCCTATCCGGTTAAGGAGATAAGCGAGACTATACTGAATGTTTACAGGGATTTCGGTATAAAAAGTCCTGTAAACATGGTTAAACCTAGGACTTTCCTTCAGAACGCGAACCAGATGAGAATAGGCCGTTTAAATGTCGACCAGCAGGTTATCAGCACCTACGGCCGGGCAGCTGAGAAGACGATATCAAAACCGGAAATGAGGGCTGATTTCAAGAGAATAAAGATCGACAGGGAGGGTATTATAAGGAAGAACGTACAGTCACAGGTTGCTGCCGACTATTCGCAGATAATGACCAGGGGAACTTATTCCGAGCTGAGGAGGAGAAACACCGAGCCTGAGTTCCAGTTCACACGCTTCCGGGATTTTCACCGGCTCGACAGGGAGGCCCTGAAAATTAAACCGGTTGAGATACCCGTACCGGAATTCGAGTTCCACGACATCCTTGCACAGATGGGAGATCATCCCCAGATGCAGAGAAAGATTGGTCTGGTGGTCGATCTGACTGTACCGGTGCCGGAAAGAATACCGGCTGAAGGTATAGTTTCGGTTTTCCCATCCGGGCTCACCTTTGAGGCTGATACCGAAATATCCGTTACCGCAACAGCCTACCGGCTTACAGCCAATGGTTTTCACGCCCGGGAGAGGGAAGGCAGTGATGCTGATTTTTATAATGGATTTGTAAGGCTTAACAACGGCGAGTTTGCTGTAAATCAGATTGATACTGACAGTGTTGCCATACAGGCCATTAATCAGGCAGACACACAGCTGGTCAGGCTTTCAGAAAAGAGCATCACCCTGAGAACGCAATACATGAGGATGACGCCCGATGAAGAGAAGGTTGACGATGAAGATGATGAAAAGAAATTCGAAGATGATCAGGCTGAAGGTCTGCCAGCCATTCGCTCCACGGGTATCGCCATTGTAAAAACCAACGTGGAGGAATACCTTAACAGGAAGTTCATCAAGACGCTGGACCTGGATCTCAGGCTGGCCACACCTGCCCGTGCAGGTGATGCGGTCGTGACCCGGAACATGACCCTGCTTGGGATTTCGGCGCCGGCAAAGAATCTGAATATAACCATCCCTGAGACTGAGGTTTTTTATGCAGGCGACCTTATTACCGGTTACAGGCTGGATGTTGCCTATGCTGATCAGCCTTCCAGATGGTATTCACTGCATTACAAGCATGATGAGATAACCTGTTTCGACAGCGACATGAATCCTGTTCCGGTGAACGGAATACTCCCCGATGAAGGATTCTGCCAGATCGCAATGACCGGGGAGAGTTCCGGCAGGGAAGATATGTTTGTGAGCGGGGTAATTGCCCGCTGGACAGGCTGGAGTCTTGCAGTTGAGCGGCCGGGATTCCCGATTGATGAAGCTGAGGATGAGGATGGCAGGGACCATATCACCAGGCGCACTGCAGCGGAGGAAAAGAAATACTGGTCATCGCCCGACACTAACATACGGATGAATGTAAGGACAAACCTCGTTCCGGGGACATTGCCCAGGCTCAGGTTCGGACGGGCATACAACCTGAGGATGAGGTATGTTGATATTGCCGGCAACAGTGTGGCTCCGGATGCAGAAACTGAAAGGCCGGCAGATTGCGTTATAAGCAATTTTGTTTACAGGAGATATGAACCTGCTGTTACTCCGGTTATCCTGCAGGCCAGCAGGCTTAAAGTCGGAGAGGATATTGAAAGGCTGGTAGTCAAGAGTAATTATGATATTCCGGCTGATAAATACAGTTCACCGGATGTTACTGATGACAGCAGATTCGCTGCAAGAATCCTTGTACCGCCCCAGGTGAACCAGCTGATGGCAGAGCAGCACGGGAAGTTCGATAATGCCTTTTCGGGAGATGCAGAAGCGGCAAGACAGATATATGAACTTATCTCCGGCAGGGAGATGCCGCCGGGAGCAGGTGAATCCCGGGACAGGGTATATTCGGCGGATTCATTTACCGTGAAGTATCTGCCTGATCCGGTAGCCGCCGGAGTGGCCTTTTTCCTGGCCGAAGGTTATGAAGATTCACATTCACAGGGGTTCAGGCCTCAGATGGTCCATTTTATCCCTTCCGTTAAAAGCACGGCAGCAAATGCATGGCTGAATCCGACACCAATAACCATTGACCTCAGGGAGGGTGAGATTTCTTCGAAATGGGACGGGAAAAGCAGGCTTACCTTTTTCCTCCCGAAAGGACAGAGGGCAAAGATCAGGTATTCCTGCTTCTGGGATGAGGAGAGCCTTCAGAAGCTATCCGGCCTGAGACACCAGCTTAGCCAGGACAGGAGCTTCGCAGGTGTAAGGGAGCATCTCGCAGGCGGCCGTCACTGGATGGTAAGTCCGTCGAGGGAACTCGAGCTGGTGCATGCGGTGCAGCAACCCGTTGCGGAGCCTGAGCTCCAGGAGACGGCATCTGACAGGGGATACCAGGATACACCAGCCTGGATAAAGATGAAAATAAAGATACACGGACAAAGTACCGGCAAGGTCGACATTGAGGCTTCATGGGAGGAGTGGAACGACGACCCGCTAAAGCCGCTGCCCGGTAAAGAGACTTTTGAGGAGATACTTGATCCCGTCAATATCGGCTACAGGGACCAGTTAAAACATGTGGGGTATCTGCCTCCAAAGAATCCGGAATTCAGGGTTGTAAATCCAAATGCTCCTGCGATGCGGGCATCTGCCACGACAATGCGTTCGGGCGCTGCCGGAAGAACTCCGGTAATGGAACTGAAACCTGTTACTCCGGCCAACGCGAGAACCATGACCCTCATAAGAAACTTCACCCCGGCCTTTGTTGTAAAAACGTGGGGCCTGATGCATGGATTCAGCGATACGCGTCACAGGTTCGTTGATTACAGGCCTGTAGCCTCCTCGAGGTATGGGGAGTATTTCCGCCAGGCCGGCAAGGAGGGCACTCTCCAGCCTATTCCCGGACTTGATCTGACAAGGCGGGGTAAACCTGCGAGGGTCAATATACTCAGTTCAGCCCGGCCGCTGCCTCCGGAAGTGGAGTACATTATCCCGACATTCAACTGGATCAGGAGCGGGGAGAAGGATAAGCAGACTCATACACGGCAGGGCGGAGGATTAAGGGTTTACATGAAGCGTCCCTGGTTTACATCAGGAGAGGGAGAATTGCTTGCTGCCGTGATCCATCCGGGAGGAACACTCCTGAGTGTGGCAGGTGACGATAAGGTACTATATTCACAGTGGGGCACCGATCCGATCTACCCTCTTCCGGGTGATAAGAGTCTTTTTCTGACAGCAGGCGATTTTCGCTGGCATTCCGGCCAGGACAAGGGACTGGTTTACCCGGGTGTTGAGAGCCTGAGAGCATCAACCGCTGCCTTCCCTGTAAAGTTTGACGCTGAACGCAAGCTCTGGTACTCCGACCTGATGATAAATCCGGGAAACAAGTATTTCCCTTTTGTGAAGCTCATGCTCGCAAGGTACCAGCAACATTCACTAAGGATAAACCAGTCGGATGTGTGCCTTTCCCCGGTTGTGGAGACCGATTTCATTCAGCTGCTTCCCGAAAGGAAGGTTCAGCTTATGGTTGAGAGACGTAGCGGAAGGGCTGTACGCCTTCTTGTGCAGATATCAGGAATGAGGTACCAGGACTTCACCAACCATTTTGAAGTGAACATTGTGAGCGAAGATATTCCGCAGCCGATGTCGGCGATAATAAGCCACGCAGTGCCGGCAAGGGGAGCCCGGACACAGCAGGCCGCACTGCCCGATATTCGGTTCCCCGATCAGTACAGTTTTATTGCCGGCGGATTCTTTGAAATCACTGCACAACTGAGAGACCTGCCATTCAATGTCGTTGTGCTTGAATATGAAAAACCTGATATGGAAGGAAATCGCAGACTGGTATTTTCCGATGAGTTCCTTTGCGGAAAGTGAATTATGACTCCGCATTCAGGAGGCCAGGGGTATATAGTATATAGCTCAGGAGGTTTTTAGTTGTTCCCGATAAACCGGTCCATCGACCACCTGCCTCCGCCATAGATTAACAGCAATATAAGCATTATGGCAAGGGCAAAATCCGCATTGTTCTGGTGGAAGAAGGTCCAGATACCCTTAGAGAGCAGTACAGGGAGTTTCGTTGTGAAGAATGCGGTTGCCAGTATTATCAGCAACGGGATTGAAGAGAGTCTGGTCAGCAGCCCGAGCAGGATCAGGGCTCCGAAGAGTATTTCTGAGACTCCCGTGAAATTGGCCCAGAAAAGATGGTTATCGAAACCCAGCTCCCTGAAAAAGCCCGGACCCAGCGCTTCAATGTAAAGAAATTTCTGAATGCCCTCTGAGATAAAAATAAGACCAACTACAAGTCTTATGAAAATTATTTTCCAGTCATCGCCTGTTTTAAATATTATTTGCCTGAGCCATCCGGTTGGTTTCATTCGCTGGTGGATTAAGTGGGTTTTAAGGTAAAAACCTGCAAATTAAAAGACTTCAACAGTAAAAACAAATTTATTTCTCCTGTTGTTCAAAGCGGCATAATAATAAACTGTGCAAATACCAAAATTGTCCGCTTAACAGGGTAAAACGCCTCCAGGATATTTCTTACAAATGATTAACCTTCCCCGTTTGGTCACACCAAAGCGTCAACAACGTCATTCATCAGTTTCAGCGTTCCATCAACCGGATCGCCTCCTCCTTCATATTCAAATGAGATATAACCCTTATAGCCAAGCCTATTGAGGATGTTTACGCATCTCGGGATATCGACGTCGGGGAACCTTGTCCAGCGCTTTGCATGGATCATCGAAGTGGCCATTGGTGTAAGCATCTCAAGTCCGTGATAAAGCATATACTCATGCTCCCAGTTGCAGAAATCGGGTGAGGTCTCGCAAAACGGGCTGTTGACCTCATTAATGATAACAATGATGTTCTGGGGATGGGCTGCCAGTCCCCAGTGATTCTCGATGGTAACCTTAACTCCCGTTTTCTCACCGTACTCTGCAAGCTCTTTGAATGATTCAATTGCATTCCTGAGGTATGGAACTACCTCTTCGTTACGGGGATAACCTCCCTGGATTACTGAGGCCGGAATTATCTGGGGTCCCCCCGTGTTAACGCGCATCGATTTCACACCGATCTGCTTCGAGGCATCGAGCCACATCTTTCCAACTCTTATCCCTTCCCTCCGCAGTTCCTCATCAAGATCGGCAAGGTTTCTCGGGGCATTGTTGGAAATATGGGTTGCAGTAACACCGGCTGCAACCATCTTTGTTACCAGCTGGTCGAGCCATCGTTTTGACGACGGGGCAGACGGATCAAATTCACCCGGACGCACCTGGTTGTTCCTCTCAACGCGTGTATACATTGAGTCGTCGGAAAAGTCTCCGAACAGCGACGACCAGAGATCCATGGCAGGGACACCGGGATAAGTGTCTTTAGTGAACCGGGGAAAGTCAAGCATCGTGATCTCCCCGTATTTTTTCTTGAGTTCTGCGATCTCAGGTCGTTCAGCCTGCTGAGCAACCGTTCTTCTTTTGAATAATGCATTCACGGCATAACTGTTAGATGCCATGTTTTTTAGCCTTTCAGCTCTTGTGCGGACTTTCGGTTTTGCCTGGTTATCCTCACTGCCGCTCAGCGTCATCCCAATACCTGTAACACCAATTGCTCCCATTGCAGCGGTTTTCAGGAAATCACGCCTGCCGCCTGAACCGCCTCTGGCATAGTTGAATTTTTCTGTGGAATCTTTCATGTTTAATTATTTATTTACCTGATTTAACGGTAAAAATATTTAAACTGGTGAATGAATACAAACTTTGCAATTTAAAATTCCTCAGTTATGTAATATTTGATCGGCTGTAATGCTTATATCCTGCTTGATTATATTTGTTATTGAATCGGCAGCTTTTATTAACTTTACGGTAACCTTACCTGACTATGAGATCTTCATTTAGAGTATTACTGTTGATTATTGTTGTTATAACAGTATCCTGCACAAGCAAACCAGATTGCGCAATTCTGTTGAGAAACCTTGAGAGTGAGTTCAGCCTTGGTAATTTTGCAGGTGCCGGCATTCTGGCAGATTCCGTACGGAATTACTGCGGGAAAGACAGGAAAATCAGAGAATTTACAGATTCCCTCGATCAGATGGCTCAGCGCATAATGCTTGATTTTAGCGTTAATGAAGAACAGGTAATAAGGCAGCTTAACGATCGCGTCGGGAGCTTCAGTGAAATTGCAAAATCCGAATGGGAATCTCTCAACTGGCTCGAATACCGTATGATCAACGGTGAAAAAATGTACTTCAACAGGGCAGCTTCCAATCTCAAACGCATTCTTGATTTCCGCTTCCACAGGGCTGAACGTGATTCTTCGGAAGCCCGTGATCCTGAAATGGTGGAAAGGAAACTGCATACACAGGCCATAATCAGGGAATCAACAGGCAGAAACGACCCAGTACTGCCGCAAAAAATAAATATTACCTATACACTCACTGTCAAGCCCGGTGCGGTTCCTGAAGGAGAGACTGTAAGATGCTGGTTGCCGTTCCCTAAGGAGAACCATCCGCGTCAGAAGAATGTCATGCTCATCTCTGTATCTGACAATGGTTATATTCTTTCTCCTGACACGGCTGTTCACCGGACTATTTATATGGAATCTGTGGCAGAGAAGGGAAAGCCACTGGTCTTTATTGCGGAATTCAGCTATGAGTCGTCGGGGCAGTACTTTGATCCCGAAAGAATATCGGATCTGCCCAGCGACGTGAACTCCGCACTGTACAGGAAGTATACATCGGAACAACCGCCCCAGATACGCTTCACTGAGAATGTAAGAAAGCTTGCTGATTCGATAACAGGCCAGGAGGAGTCTCCCCTTGAGGTTGTCAGGAAGGTGTATCAATGGTTCAGTGAGAATATCCCCTGGGCAGGGGCCCTGGAGTACTCGGTCATGCCTGATATCCCCGGATATGTGATCGATAACAGGAGAGGGGATTGCGGCATGCAGACGCTCCTGCTGATGTCGGTCCTTCGTTACAAAGGTATTCCGGTCAGATGGCAGAGCGGCTGGAAGGTGCCACCCGGATTTCGTAACCTGCACGACTGGTGCGAGGTCTGGTTCGGGGGAACAGGATGGGTGCCTCTCGATATATCATACGGGCTTCAGTACTCGAACGATAGAAGGACACGGGAATTCTACATTACAGGGATCGACTCGTGGAGGATGATCGTAAACGATGGTATTGCAGGGCCCCTTTACCCGGAGAAACAGTTTATGAGAAGCGAACCGTACGATTTCCAGCGGGGTGAAGTGGAATGGAGAGGCGGCAACCTCTATTTCGACAAATGGGATTATCAGATGAAAATAGAATACGTTAAATGAGAAATTTTAAGAGAGTGGCCTCTGTTTCAGTGCCTTTAATCGTTGTTTTGATATTGCTTTTTCCTCCCCGTTGCACAGGTCCTTCGACCGTTCAATTTGCAGGGGAAATCGACTCGATATCAGCGTATCATGTTCCTGACCAGCGGGAGGGTATATGCGACGTTACCCTTTACAGGTTTGGGAAAGAATATGTTCTGAAAGGCGAAACAGATAACCCGTCTGCCAGGGATGAGATAGTGGCTTTCCTCAAGGGAAAAGGTGTAATATTTGCAGACAGCCTTCAGGTACTGCCCGACAGGTCGGCAGTAAAAAGTCCATGGGGCCTTGTCAATGTGAGTGTCTGTAATATGAGATCCCATCATTCCCATTCGGCGGAGATGGTATCGCAGGCTGTGATGGGCACTCCCGTAAAGATCCTGAAAGTACAGGGAAGCTGGTACCTGTTGCAGACCCCCGACCGTTACCTTGGCTGGGTGGACACGGAAGCTGTTTACCTTATGGATGAAGAAGAAGCCCGAAAATGGAGGGGATCCCCAAGGACCATGTATATGAAGAAGACGGGTGATATTTATGCTGATCCTGCGAAGAAAGGAATTGTATCGGATATTGTTATCGGTTCGATTCTTGAGATAAAAGGGGCAGCGGGCTCCATGAGGGAGGTTCTTCTGCCCGACGGCAGGAAAGGTTATATTGACATGAACGATATGGTTCCTTTAACCGGACTTGATAACAAGCTTCAGTCGCTTACTTCGGATATGGCCCGATTGGCAGTGTCGTTCACCGGTATCCCTTACCTGTGGGGAGGCACTTCCTCCAAGGGATTCGATTGCAGCGGGTTTGTAAAGACTATCTATTTTCTTAACGGAGTCATACTTGCCAGGGATGCCTCCCTGCAGTTCAGGCACGGGATAAAGCTGGGCAGAAGTGCCTATCCCGATTCGCTGATGACCGGCGATTTGCTTTTCTTCGGATCCGTGAGGGGCGGGGTTCCCCGACCGACACATGTGGGGATGTATATAGGAAACACTGAATTTATTCATGCTTCAGGGATGGTAAAAATCAATTCTCTTGACTCTGCCCGTGCAAACTTCAGCAAGGGGCGCAGGGATTCATTTCTTGGTGTGAGAAGGATCATCGGAGCAGTGCCCGGGGAAGGTGTACAGCTGGTTTTAGAGCATAACTGGTATATAAATAATTGATAATGAACAAAAGGGAATTTCTCAGATACAGCGCTTTGCTCACAGGCGGCACACTCGCCGGAGACTTGATTTTATCGTGCAGTCCGTCGTCTGGTACGAAAGTCAGAAAGAGCTCCGGTGGCAGGCTTAAACTTGCTTTCACCCCGTACACCCTGCAACTGAAGCATGCATTTACCCTGGCCACCAGCTCAAGGACCACCACGCCAGTTATGCTCACAGAGATTGAATATGATGGTGTTACCGGATACGGTGAGGCATCCATGCCGCCGTACCTTGGAGAGAGTCATGAGACAGCGTCGGGGTTCCTGTCGGCAGTAGACCTGAATAATTTCTCAGATCCGTTCCTTATAGAAGATATTAATGCATATGTCGATTCGGTGATGCCCGGCAACTATGCTGCGAAGGCATCGGTCGATATCGCCATCCACGATCTGGCCGGCAAATTGGCAGGAGAGCCATGCTACAGGCTTTTTGGCCTGAACCCGGGCCGGACACCCATGACAAGCTTTACCATCGGACTCGACTCGCCGGAGGTTGTAAGGCAAAAAGTTGAAGAAGCTGCTCCCTACCGTATACTTAAGGTAAAACTTGGAAGGGATAACGACAGGGAGATGATAGAGGTGATTCGCTCGGCTACCGACAAACCCCTCTGTGCGGATGTGAACCAGGGATGGACCGACAGAGATCATGCACTCGAAATGGCCGAATGGCTGGCAGGAAAGGGTGTTGTTTTCCTGGAGCAGCCGTTGCCGGGGGACCGGAAGGATGACCTGGCATGGCTGACAAAAAGAAGCCCGATACCCATAATAGGTGATGAGGCAATTCAGAATATAACCGATATAATCGAAAACAGGGACGTCTATTCCGGGGTGAACATAAAGCTGATGAAGTGCGGCGGTATGAACAACGCCCTGAAAATGATACATATCGCCAGGGCCTTCGGTCTGAAGGTGATGATCGGATGCATGACTGAGACCTCGTGTGCCGTTACTGCTGCAGCTCATCTGTCACCAATGGCCGACTGGTGTGACCTCGACGGAAACCTTCTCATCAGCAACGATCCGTTCGACGGGGTTAGAATAGTCGAAGGCAGGGTGACATTGCCGGAAAGACCCGGAATCGGTGTGTTGAAGATCTGACCTTGTGACTATGCTAGTAAGTCCTTGTCATAGAGGTCGGAACAGCAATAATAAAATCGGCTTTTCCCTTGTGTGCTTCATCCATCTTGCTGATATCGTCCTGGAGTACTGTAGTGATCGTTGTGATCCTGAGTCCGGGCCTGTACCTGTTAAGATACCATATTATACCCATATACCTGTCGGAGTGGTAGCTCCCGTTATAGTGTATAACCGTGGCGGATGGCCGGTAGTATTTCGCTATTGAATATGCCATTGTGGCGTCCTTGATGGCCTGGGCTTTCGGGAGATTCTCACTGACATTTTTAGCCATCGGCCCTCCAATTGACGCACCCATCGAGAGCATCTCCTTATAGCAGGGCAGTTCCGGATCATATTCAACCGGCAGGGGAGCAATATATTCAAGCGCTTCGGGAGAAAGCTTTTCAAGAGCCTCAAAGCCTCCTGAAGCAACAACTCCGGCATAACGCCTCGGGATGTTTGAAGCTACGAAAGTGAGGCCATTTTCACGGGCAAAATTCAGAAGCGGTTTATAATCAGTCTTGTAGTTGTTCCATAGCCTTGCCTCACTCTC
>CAYRQY010000031.1:0-944 GCA_964426435.1 uncultured Rikenellaceae bacterium
CGCAATCCGCAATCCGCAATCCGCAATCCGCAATCCGCAATCCGCAATCCGCAATTTCTTTTCACTTCCAACTTAAGTATTGCCTTCATACTTAAGTAGGAATTTTAACCAAACACTACATTGGTATTGAAACCATGTGAATCGGAGGGTTTACTTTTACTCCGTTATTGACAGACAAGTTTTATCAACTAAAAATGAAAAGCATGGAAACTACGAATGATTACAAACTGTTTCCGACCTTCGGCGACAGTTACGGGACAGGGTGGAGAGTTATGATGGACAATTTCCTAAGACTTCTGCTTGTGGTTATTGTCCTGATTATACTTACAGCCCCAATGAAACTATTTGATTTCAAGTTTAATCTGGGAGATATGCACCATTTTCCCGGGATTTGGGATGGTGACTGGTTGAAGATTTTCAGTCTTGCTTCACTTGGTGTATTTGCAGCATTTTTTATGCTTATAGCTCTCCTTTACACCTTTCTTGCCAAACCGGTTATTGAATACGGGGCAAAAATGATATTCATACAGGCTGTCAGGAAGACCAGGCCTGATTTTGAGTGGCTCATCAAAGGCTTCTGGGAGAATTACCTTACAATTGTGCTGGCGAATCTTCTGGTGTTTGCCCTGGTGGCTATAGGATTGTTTGCCCTGCTGGTGCCAGGAATTATAATAGCCTGCAGGCTTGCATTCACTGCATTTCTTGTAATGGATAAGAAACTTGATCCCATCGAGGCTGTTGAGACAAGCTGGAGGCTTACCCGAGGTCATGGATGGACCATCTTCCTAATGGGATTTGTTGCCTTCTTTATCTATATTTTTGGGTTTATCCTGCTCTTTGTAGGTATTTTTCCGGCCACAATCTGGGTAAAGAGCTCATTTGCATCGTTGTACCAGGCGGTTTTGCTGGAAAAAGAGAAGCCGGTGGAGATTGCTTCCTGAAGG
>CAYRQY010000031.1:954-16416 GCA_964426435.1 uncultured Rikenellaceae bacterium
GGGCAGCTTAAACCTTTCGAAGCTTTGCGAACCTGAGCAGCAGCTTTTTCGAACCTCCGTTCTCAAATTCAACGGTTGCCGTTATGTTGGGAGGCTGGCCTTCTATAGTAAGAATCACGCCAGCACCGAAACGGTCATGCTCAACCCTGTCTCCTTCATTGAATTCTGCGGGCTCTCCTCCGTTGAATGCCGTAACGGTGACAGGTTCAGTCCTGGCCAGTTTTTTTAGCCTGGCTTTTACCGGGTAATCCCGGGTCTCTTCATCGAATGAAGAATATTTTTGTCCCGGAAATGACCTGCTGCCATAAGGTTTACCTCCCGTGTGCGGGTATGTAAGGTACTGCTGGTCAATCTCTCGCAGGAACCTGCTGGGATTGCTCCTTTCGAGATTACCCCACTTGTACCTGTTGAGGGCATAGCTGAGGGTGGCCATTTTTTTCGCCCTTGTAACGGCGACATAGAAAAGTCTTCTTTCTTCTTCGAGCTCACGCGGATTGCCTGATGAAAGGGGTGAAGGGAAAAGGGTATCCTCCATGCCTGCAATATAGACATGTTCAAATTCGAGTCCTTTGGCCGAGTGCATGGTCATCAGCGTTACCTTGTCGCGCTCCTCTTCCTTTTCATTGTCCTGATCGGTCAGCAGGGCTACTGTAGCCATGTAGGCTTCAAGATTATCGGGCTCGCCATTTGTTTTTGCCGCCTCGGTAAAGATCTTAATCGCGTTGAGCAGTTCCTCGAGGTTCTCGTACCGGCTTATCTCTTCCGGTGACCTGCCTTCCCTCAGCTCCTTCATTATCCCGGATATCATGGCTATCTCGCGGGCCTTCGAGTAGGCGTCGGTCTCCTGAACACCTTCTGAAAGGGATGAGATGATGGCGGAATAGCCAAGAAGCTTCCTGATGGTGCCGGCATTGAAGTGCGCAGCCTGTTTCTCTGATTCAAGCAGGATACTCCAGGGTGTCGTGCCTGTAAGGGAAGCAAGCTCAAAAACCTTCCCGAGGGTGGTATCACCTATCCCCCTTTTGGGATAATTGATTGTTCGCTTAAGCGCTTCCTCATCTGCGGGATTAATAACCATCCTGAAATATGCAAGAATATCCTTGATCTCTTTTCTCTCGTAGAAAGAGAGGCCGCCGTATATCCTGTAAGGTATGTTTTTTCTTCTCAGTGTCTCCTCAAATATCCTCGACTGGGCATTTGTTCTGTAGAGAACCGCAAAATCAGACCATTTAAGCTGAAGCGAAAATCTTTTATCGAAGATGTCCGACGCTATATTGAAACCCTCCTCCGAATCTGTCAGAGCCTGGATGACCTGTATCTTTTCCCCGGTCTCATTCATCGAAAAGACCTTCTTGCGGATCTGCCCTTCATTCCTCTCGATTATCGTGTTGGCTGCATTGACTATCGTTTGCGTCGACCGGTAATTCTGCTCGAGCTTGAATAGCCTGTACCCGGGATAATTATTCTTAAACTCCAGTATATTCTCAATCCTGGCTCCCCTGAAAGAGTATATGCTCTGGGCATCATCCCCGACAACACAGATATTGTTGTGACCTTCAGCCAGCTTTTTCACGATAAGATACTGGGAATAGTTTGTGTCCTGGTACTCATCAACAAGGATGTAGCTGAACCTCTCCTGGTATTCTTTCAGTACATCGGGGAAATCCCTCAGCAATATATTTGTGTTCAGGAGGAGATCGTCGAAGTCCATGGCATTGGATTTGAAACACCTCGAAGCATAATGCCTGTATATCTCAGGCATCAGGGGTATCTTTGAAGCCCTGTCGTATTCGTGCATGGACAGGTCGGCGGCGTACATGGGGGCAGTTACAAGGTTGTTCTTGGCTGCTGATATCCTGCAGGCAACCGCACCGGGTTTGTATACGTTGTCGTCAAGATTCAGTTCCCGTATGATTGTTCTTATAAGGCTTCTGGAGTCGGTTGAATCGTATATCGTATAGTTTGATTTGTAACCAAGCCTCGATCCCTCTTTCCTCAGGATCCTTGCAAAGATAGAGTGAAAGGTACCCATCCACAGGAATCTGGCGACCTCATAACCGGCAATCCTGATTATCCTCTCCTTCATTTCCCTTGCAGCCTTGTTTGTAAAAGTAAGGGCAAGGATATGAGAGGCGGGTATGCCACCGGCCAGCAGATGGGCTATCCTGTATGTGAGCACCCTTGTTTTCCCGGCGCCTGCACCTGCAATCACGAGAGCCGGCCCCCCGGTATGGATAACCGCCTCTTTCTGAGCTTCGTTCAGGTCGTCGAGATAATTATGGATCATCTGGTTATTATTACAGCGTGCCGGGTCCCGCAAAATTAATAATAACATATACAAACACCCGGTAATCCCCGATTATTTATCAACATCCCGGTGGATGCAACGCCCCTGTTACGCAATTTAGGAGTCTTCCCAACGTTATTCATCAAAGAACCGATTACCTGTGCGTTTTGTTTTATTCATAGCGGTGTTTGCCGTGCCTTTTGTTTTGAAAGCTCAGCTTACTGCACCGGGAGTTAATGCCGTCCGTTACACATCCTATCCCTCCTCACCCGGAGTAAAGGATCCCGTTTTCATTTATTGTAACGCCACAGGCAGCCAGAAAGGAAGTCTTACTGCCGTAAGTCCGGGAGGCACTGGTCCTTACAGCTTCTCGTGGTACAGATGGGATGAAAACTCAGGTAGTTTCAGCCAGCATATCCGGACCGAGACAGGTGTTGTGAGTTCATCCATTGCCGCGCTCGAAGAGGGAGGATACAGGGTAAACATTACCGGTGGAGGCGGCTACAGTACAAGCCTTACCGGATGGATATTCCTCGACACTCCGCACGCCAGGGCGGAACTTCTTAACCGTACCTGCGACTATGTTGCTCTTAAAGGGCTGGCTGCTGTCGATACCTTCTATTATAGCGATCCTGTCTCAGGGAGCCGGATAAGGCTCCCGAACGGAGTGAGGTTCCGCTGGTCCTCCTCCCCGGTTTCAGCCATACCATTTCCTGAGATAGACATTAACCCAATAACATTTACACCCCCGCTGGTTGATGTGATATACAGGCTGCAGGTAACCGACAGTTTCACCTGTGTAAGTGAATCGACATTCCCATACGAATCGATACATGTCAAAGCTGCCTTCTCAGCCAATCCGCTGACAGGAGAAGCTCCCCTTGAAGTGGTCTTCACCGATCAGTCGGTAAGGGCATCCTACTATAAATGGGAATTCGGGGATGATACCATATCGTCCTCCGCCAGTCCGGGAACACATACCTATTATATACCCGGTGAATATTACGCAAAGCTTACCATCGAAAGCAGCCTTCGATGCATCGGTATATCAGACTCTGTGAAGATAACGGTTGAGCCGTCTCTGCTGAGCATACCAAATGTTTTTACTCCCGACGGCGACGGATTCAATGACGTATTCATGGTTGAGTCGAAGTCGCTCAGGTACCTCGACGTTGATATCTTCAGCAGGAGCGGCCTCAAGGTCTACAGCTTCAGCGGACAGGGTGCAAGGCTGAGGGAATGGGAGGGCTGGGACGGCAATGTGAACAATTCATCCGTAAAGGCAGCACCAGGAATTTACTTCTATATAATACGCGCAAGAGGCTGGGACGATATTGTCTACGACAGCAAGGAGTACCGGGGGTTTGTTTATCTGTACAGATAAAAGTAAAAAGGCGCAGAGGCGCAGAGGCACAGAGGCGCAACGGCCATTACGCCGCTACACCGTTACGCCACTGCGCCGCATACTTATATCGTTATCTTTCTGCGTCTTGCATCTACCTTCCACTCTTCATTCACACTGCCGTTCCGTGCAACGTAAACTGAATCGTACCGGTCTACTGTCGGGCATATGTGGTGGGGTATAGCGTAGAAGAGGTCACCTGTGTTGTACCCCGGGCTCTCAGGTGTCTTAATGACCATGTGTTCTTCGTTGTGGCCTGTAAATGAGTAGTCTCTCAGACCCAGCACCCTCACCCTTGGCTGCGGTATTTCGGAGGCAACAGCTTTATGACCCAGATCGAGGCACAGGAGCCCTTCTGAAGGTTTGCTGATCACCCTGGTTATCAAGACTGCGGCATGGAGAAAATGCATATCGGGGAACGATGATGAATAACCATTATCCCATAAAAGGGTTGTGCCCGGACTGAGTTCTGCGTCTTCCCTTCCGGCATGAATGGGGAAAGTCGGGGTACCTCCCGCAACAATCTTCAGATTGCTGAAGCCGTTTGTTCTGAGTCTGTCAGCCAGTTCTCCGGCAGGCCTGAACGACTCATCGCAGATCATCCTTCTTGTTACGGGATCAGAATCGTGAATATGTCCGTCATAGACATGAAGCCCCTCTGCCTCAAGCATCGGAAGCGCTGCGATCATCCTGTAAAGTTCTTCGGCCTTCGGGCCGGGTGCAACTCCTGTGCGGTTCATTCCGCAGTTTATATCGAGCCAGACAGAGACCTTCCTGTTATTTCTGACAGCCGCACCGGAAAGGGATCCGATTATTGACGCATCATCTGCGATGCACGATATTCTGCAACCGGGAAACTTATTCAGAAGAGTAAGAAACCTTTCAATTCCCGGACCGACAGGCTGATAGGCAAGCAGAATATCTCCCGCTCCGCATATGGCAGTCATTTCAGCTTCAGCTATTGTTGCACATTTAAACTTTGTGATCCCGTGCTTCATCTGAAGCCTGATTATTTCAGACATTTTGTGTGTCTTTACATGAGGTCTCAGGCGATCTGTCCCTCCGGCCACAGAGATCATGGTTTTTATATTTTGCTCTATTCTTTCGGGGAAGAGTACCAAGGCGGGAGTGAAAAGATCAGCCGCATTACTGATGGCACACCAATCTTCTGATAAAGGTCCGGTATTGTTCATGAAGTGAAAGGTATAATATTATGGGGTAACTAATCAGTACTTAAAGTGAACTAGAGTTTGGAGTGCCTGGAGTTTGGAGTGCCTGGAGTTAAAAAAACAGACGTTATTAACATTAGGTTTGTTGAAATTAACATATTCGGTTTTCATTGTAATGACATTTTTTATCTTAACTTACTGTCCGGATAAATGAAGCAGTTCCACATAGCCGATCATAAACATTAACTTCAGGCACTCAAGGCACTCCAAACTCAAGGCACTGATTAGTTATGTTCCGGGGAGTGTCCGGGAAAATGTTTTGACTGATTGGCGGCCTTTAAAAATTATACGTACAGTGTTGCCCTGAAAACCGTTTTTGCCTGTCCGGAGATCTGCACCCTGTTCTCTTTCAGTGAAATCTTCATTACCCCGGTTCTCTTTGATACCTGCTGCACAATAAAATCGTTCCGGTTGGTCTTCATGTGCCAGAAGGGTGCCAGGATACAATTTGCCGAGCCTGTTACAGGATCCTCGTAAATACCGAATGAAGGCACAAAGCAGCGAAGGCTGAAATCGAAATTGGTTTCGGATGATGGTGCGGTTACTATCAGATGGCCGAGATCGTTCCTGAGCATCTGGTTGAAATCGGGTTTCATTGTCCTGAGCTCATTTTCGACATTTATAAGTACCAGCTTCCATCCGTAGCTGCTGCTGTACATTTCCACGGGCTTTGCACCGATAATCTTCTCGATTCCGTTCGGAACAGGTATCTGACTGATCGGGAAAGCCGGGAAGTCCATAGTTATCCATCTTTTGGACAACCTGGCTCTAAGCTCGCCGGCTTTGGACATAAAGACAACCTCTTCCTCCCTGGGTGCATACCCCTTTTCAAACATGACATGGGCGGCTGCAAGGGTTGCATGGCCGCAAAGAGGTACCTCCTCGACCGGCGAAAAAAACCTTATCTGATTGACGGGTGTGCCGGGAATGATGAAAGCGGTCTCCGAAACATTCATCTCTGTGGCTATGTTCTGCATCCAGTCAGATGAGGTGCTTTCTCCCAAAATACATACTCCTGCGGGATTGCCCTTGAAAGGTTCGCTCGTGAATGCATCAACCTGATATATTCTATTTTTCTCTGCCATGGTATCGCCTGAATTATCCCCGGCAAGATAAGAATTTTTATGCTTTTGAGGATTTTCCGCAATGTTTTAATTAAACCGGTGAGGTCAATTTCTAAAACGAATTCCCCATTCACCGGCATAAAACAGCCGGTTACTGAATATTAACCGTTATTTAACATATAAAACTTTGAAAACTGGAATAGTTTCCTCATTTTTGTGCCTTTATTCTAAAACGGTATGGACAACAGAAGCAGAATAATTGAAGAAGCAGCAAAACTTTTCCGGGCTTATGGGATAAGAGCAGTTACAATGGATATGCTCTCTGCCAATCTTGGGATCTCAAAACGCACTCTCTATGAGATATTCAGTGATAAGGATGAATTGCTTCACGGGGTGATAGGATGGATGACGGAAAAGAAAAAAGAATTAATGGACCATATAATGCAGAATTCTGAGAACGTAATCGAAGCGATCTTTAAACTGATTGCTATCATGAGCGATCACTACAGGGAGATGAGCCCCGCATTTAAAATGGACATCAGAAAATTCTACAGTCACGTAATAAACAATCCGTTGAAGATAAACGAACAGCATAATCAAAAAAACAGTGAGGAAATCATCAGAAGGGGCATCCAGGAAGGTCTCTTCAGGGATGACATAGATATTGAAATAACAAACAGATGCCTTCTGGAGTTTTCGAAAATCAAGCAGGAGGATGATATAGTTTCAGAAGACAGTTTAATGGACGAGAAAGTGATGAGGAATATTTTTATCAACTACCTGAGAGGTATTTCAACCCTGAAGGGTCTTGAACTGATTAACTATTATGAAAGCCGTTATTAGACGGATTCGCCTGTAACACCAAATAACATGAAAGGAGTAAAAGCAATTAATATGAAAAGAAAATCAATTATCGTACTGGTTATTTCATTAATGTTGTGCGGGACAAACCTTACCGCCCAGGTTGGTGAAATGAGGCTCTCCGTAAAGGAAGCGGGAGACTATGCCGTGGCAAACAACAAAATGGTGAGGTCGGCGCAAATGGATCTTGAGGCATCAAGAATCTCTGTATGGGAGGTCATTTCTGCCGCATTGCCAAGAGTTGAAGCTACGGGTTCTTTTAATAATAACCTGAAACTGATGACCACTCTCCTTCCGGGTGAGTTCTTCGGACAGCCGGGAGAGAAGATCCCTGTAACCTTCGGATCAAAGTTTAATTCAGGAGCCAGTATCCAGGCTTCAATGGTAATATTCAATGCGCCATTGTTTGTGGGAATTGAAACAACCAAACTTGCCAGGAAGCTCAGCGAGCAGAACCTTACAAGAACTGAACTTGAGATAAGGGAGTCAGTTATCACAGCCTATTACCTGACTCTTGTCTCGGAACGTTCACTCGTTATTCTCGATGAGGATATTGCAAACCTTGAGGAGACTCTCAGGTCGACAAGGGTAATGCTGGCTGCAGGGATGGCTGAGGCAACTGATGTTGACCAGATGCTTTCCAATGTAACCATGGTGGAAAACAGCAGGAGCTCCCTGGAGAGGACGATAGAACTTAACTATAACCTGCTGAGGTTTCAGCTTGGACTGCCGGCAGATACCAGGATTGTCCTTACCGAAACACTCGAATCCATCACGGAAAAAATCAATGTTGAGAAGCTGATGGCGAGTGATTTTGATATTAACGGCAATGTTGATTTCAGGCTTATTGAAGGACAGGAAATGCTGTCAGCACTCAGCCTTAAATCTGAAAAGGCCGCAACGCTTCCCACGCTTGCCGGATTTTACAACTACGGCACAAACGGGATGGGTGATAAGGTGAGCGACCTAAGGTGGTTCCCCAACTCGATGACAGGGCTGCAGCTTTCGGTACCAATCTTTTCAAGCGGCCAGAGGTATATGCAGATCAGGAAGGCTCAGATAAACCTCGATAAGGCCCGTACAACAAGGGAACTGGTGACAGACCAGCTGATGATGCAGGAAAAGCAGCTGAGGTATAATCTGATAAGTGCAAACCTGCAATATCAGAGCCAGAAAGATAATGTGGAGGTGGCCAGAAGGATCTATGCAAGCATGGAGAACAAATACAGGCAGGGCATGGCATCAAGTCTTGAGCTTACACAGGCCAATTCCAACTACCTGCAGGCGGAAAGCAATTACCTGAGTGCACTGATGAATCTCCTTCAGACCAGGCTTGCTTTAGATAAATTACTGAATAACATTTAATTAAAGAACAATACTAATACTTAAAAAATGAAATACAAATTAACAATTCCGGCATTGGTGATCCTTATTGCGATTGCATCGGCCTGTTCTTCGAAAGCCGGCAGGGAAAACCGTTCAGGAGAATCTACTGCAGCTGCTGAAAGAGCGTCTGTCCCGGTAAGGGTTCTTAAACTGGAAAAAACTAAAATTGCCAGAACAATCGATTATACCTCAACAGTGTTGCCGTATGAAGAGGTGAATGTAGCTCCCTCAACACCCGGGCGGATAGAAAAGATATATGTTGAAACAGGAGACAGGATAAGCAGGGGCGACAAGCTGTTTCTGATGGACAGAACCCAGCTTTACCAGCTGCAGCTGCAGCAGAGCAGTCTTGAGAAAGACCTGAGCCGCATGGACACCCTGCTGAGGACGGGAAGTGCCAGGCAGCAGGCTTATGACCAGCTTAAGACACAGTATGATGTTCTCAGGACCAATGTTGACTTTATGGAGCAGAATACGATACTGAGGGCGCCCTTTAACGGGGTGGTCACAGGCAGGTACTTTGAAGACGGCGAGATGTTTTCGGGCACTCCGACAACCCCGACAGGCAGGGCTGCAGTTGTTACTGTTATGCAGATCAATCCCCTTAAACTCAGGGTTGGCATTTCGGAGCAGTATTATCCCCTCATAAGAACAGGCATGAAGGCCTCAGTAACTGCCGACGTATACCCCGGCGAAACATTCAGCGGAACTATCTTCAGGGTGGCCCCGACAATAAGCCCCGAGACCCGTTCATTCATCGCAGAGATTGAAGTGCCTAACAGGAGCGGACTTCTGAAACCCGGGATGTTCGTCAGGGTTTCAATGGACCTCGGTGAGGTTGAAACCTTCGTTGTTCCTGCCAGCACCGTCCTTTTACAGGAAGGAACGAACATCAGGTACGTGTTCATGGCAGAAAATGGCAGGGCAAAGCGTGTCGAGGTGCTTATTGGAAAAAGATTTGACGATATGCTGGAGATCATCTCAGAGAATATCCGCGAAGGTGATTTCCTGATATCGGAAGGGCAGGCACGGCTGATAAATGATGACAGGATTGAGACCGTAAATTAATTGCAGATTTCAAAAAAGTAAACAATGAGCATATACAGCACATCTGTAAAAAGACCGGTCACCACCATACTTGTTTTTGTGGCAGTGATGGTTATCGGCCTCTATTCGCTTCTTCAGCTGCCGGTTGATCTCTATCCCGAAGTTGAGCTGCCGTTTGTTACCGTCATTACAACCTATCCCGGTGCAAGCGCTACCGATATTGAAAGCAACGTAACACGAATCCTTGAGGATGGACTTAATTCGGTGAGTAACCTGAAGGAACTCACATCCAGATCGAACGATGGTCTGTCGGTGCTATTCCTTGCGTTTGAATACGGGTCGAACCTCGATGAAGCCTCGAACGATATAAGGAGCAACCTGAACTTTGTTACCAGGCTTCTTCCCGACGGATGCGAGGATCCCTCCGTTGTCAAGTTCAACTCCAGCATGATGCCGATAATCTTCTACGCCATTACGGCAAGTGAGAGTTATGCAGGACTGGAAAAGATACTCGACGAAAAGATCGTTAATCCCCTTAACAGGATTGAAGGAGTGGGTAATGTGTCGCTCACGGGTGTACCCGGACGCAGGATCTATATTGATGTCGATCCCAGGAAGATGGAGGCCTATAATCTTACGATTGAACAGATCGGAGCCATCCTGAGGGCAGAAAACATGAATATGCCGGCAGGGTATATCGAGATGGGACAGACTGATTATCCGCTGCGAATACAGGGAGAATTCCCCGAAAGCGACCTGTTGAGGGATATCGTTATCAGTAACTTCAACGGCAATGCAGTTTATCTTAAGGATATTGCTGAAGTGCGCGATACGATCCGTGAATCGAAGCTTGACACAAAGATTAACGGTTCGCTGGGAATGGGTCTCTTTGTTCAGAAGCAGTCAGGGGGCAATACCGTAAAGGTTACGAAGGATATTGAGAAAACACTTGAAGTGCTTAAGAAGGACCTTCCTCCCGATATAGAGATACAGAGGCTCTTTTCGAGCGCGTCGTTCATTACCGATTCAATAAATAACCTGTCGGAAACTCTTATGTACGCCGCAATATTCGTAATCCTGGTCGTTCTCTTTTTCCTGGGCAGGTGGAGGGCAACGGTTATAGTTATATTAACGATACCCATTTCGCTGGTTGTTGCATTTATTTATCTGTTTGTGACGGGTGCCTCAATAAACATCATATCGCTTACCTCGCTTTCGATTGCGATCGGTATGGTGGTTGACGACGCCATTGTGGTTCTTGAAAACATTACAAAGCATATAGAAAGGGGAAGCAGGCCCAGGGAAGCGGCCATTTACGCGACCAACGAGGTATGGCTGGCTGTTATTGTTACAACCCTTACGGTGGTTGCGGTGTTCTTCCCCCTCACTTTTGTAAAAGGTCTTACCGGGGTTCTTTTCAAACAGCTCGGAATGATTGTCACAATCACCGTTGTAACATCTACCGTTGCTGCAATAACCTTCACGCCAACACTCAGCGCCCTTTTGCTCAGGCTCACCCCTATAAGGCAGGACGCTCCTTTCTGGACCTACGACGGAAGCCTGAGAAAAGCGCTCGACAGGTTTGATAATTTCTATACAGCTACTCTTAACTGGGCTTTGCATCACAAGACAGTAGTTACCATTATTGCTACAGCAGTCTTTGTCGCCTCCCTGAGTCTTTTCGGAGTTATTAAGACTGAATTCTTCCCAGAGGCTGATGAGTCAAGGATAAATGTGAGTGTTGAGCTGCAGACCGGTACCCGGGTTGATAACAGTATTCTTCTGGCCGACAGGATCGACAGTCTTCTCAGCGCAAAATACCCGGAGATCGATCTGATTTCAACTTCGACCGGAAGTGATGACCGGGGAGGCTTCTCCTCGATATTCAGTTCAGGAGGTACTCATACCATAACGCACAGTCTCCGGCTTGTTCCGATTGATGAGCGTGAACGTGATGTATGGGAGATAGCTGACGAGATACGGAAGGATCTTTCGGTCTATCCCGAGATAATCAACTATAGTGTTTCCACCGGGGGAGGCGGTATGCAGGGTTTTGGCGGCAATACGGTTGATATAGAGGTTTATGGTTACGACATTTCTGCCACAAATATAGTTGCCCGGGAGATTTCCGACAGGGTAAAGCAGATAGAGGGGGCCAGGGATGTTACAATAAGCAGGGATAAGTCGAAACCGGAACTGCAGATTATTCTCGATCAGAACAAGATGATGGGCAGCGGTCTCAATACGGCCGCCGTCGCCTCGGCGATCCGTAACAGGGTTGACGGTCTTACGGCCACCAGGCTGCGGCAGTCGGGTAATGAATATGATGTCGTTGTCAGGTTTAAAAAGAGTGCGAGGGGTTCCCTCACAGATATTCAGAACATTGGTATAGCAAACCCGGCGGGCAGGTTAATAAGGCTGGGAGAAATAGCGGAGGTAAAGGAGTACTGGGCGCCGCCACAGATAGATCGCAAGCGCAAGGAGAGGATAGTTACCGTATCGCTCACACCTTACCAGCGATCACTTACTGATCTCCAGCGAGAGATCCAGGGAATTATAGATACAACACAGAAGCCTTCGGGGATAATGGTCCAGATATCAGGGGCTATCGAAGAACAGGCAGAAGCCTTTATGGATATAGCGATGCTTCTGGTGGTCAGCCTGATTCTTGTATACCTTGTTATGGCATCGCAGTTTGAATCGCTCAGAATGCCGCTGATAATAATGTTTTCAATACCATTTGCCTTCTCAGGGGTTGCTATCGCGCTTTTCCTCACCAACACTCCGCTGAGCGTTATTTCGGCAATGGGTGCGGTTCTGCTGATAGGTATCGTGGTTAAGAATGCCATCGTGCTGGTTGACTTCATAAACCTTATGCGCGACAGGGGCAATGATCTTTACAGTGCGATACTGATATCGGGCAAATCGCGTCTGAGGCCTGTGCTCATGACCTCGGCAACAACCATTCTTGCAATGTTCCCGCTGGCGTTCAGCGCGGGATCAGGGTCGGAATTGTGGCGTCCGATGGGAATTGCCGTGATTGGAGGACTGATATTCTCAACATTTGTTACCCTGGTCCTTGTACCGGTTGTTTACGCCATTTTCATCACAAGGAAGGAGAGGTGGAAATACCGTGAAGCCTACAGCGAACTGCAATACCTTAATGGTAATAACGGTAATAAAGGCGATGGCAATGAAACAGGTTCAGCCAGCTAAATCATTAAATCAGACAGAATTATGAAAGCCATTATGATAATATATAACCAGGCACACACCGAAAAGGTGGAATATGTGCTCGACAAACTGGGTGTGAGGGGTTATACCCTTTGGGAAAATGTGCAGGGGAGGGGTACCGTATCAGGTGTCCCCCGCCTGGGCACCCATACCTGGCCGGAAATCAATAAAAGCCTGCTTACCGTTGTCGATGACGAACTGGTTGAAAAGATACTTGACAGGGTGAAGAAAATTGACTCGGTCAGCGAGGATGTCGGCATCCGGGCATTCGTGTGGGATATTCTGCAGACGATTTAATTGGGTCATTGCATGCAATGACCCTACAAAATGTTATTCCTCTTCTGCCTCTTCGGTGTAGGCTTTTATTACGGCTTCCTGAACGTCTGAAGGCACCTGTGTGTATTCAGCGAATTTCATTGTGTAGAAAGCCCGGCCTCCCGTAATTGAACTCAGGGCAGTTGAATATTTATTCATCTCTGCAAGGGGAACCTTCGCCTTTATTATCTCAAACCTCTTTTCGCTCGACATTCCCAGCACCATACCCCGTCTTCCCTGAAGATCGCTGATAACATCTCCCATACGGTCCGACGGAACCATTATTTCAACGTCATAAACAGGTTCAAGGATCTTGGGACCGGCATTTTTGAAAGCCATGCTGAAAGCGTTTCGGCCTGCGAGCCTGAAGGAAATTTCGTTTGAATCGACAGGGTGCATTTTTCCGTCGTATACATATACCCTTATATCCCTGGCATAGGATCCGGTCAGCGGTCCCACTTCCATCTTTTCCATTATTCCCTTGAGTATGGCGGGCATGAAGCGGGCATCTATCGAACCTCCCACGATGCTGTTTACATAAACAAGCTTTCCTCCCCATGGCAGTTCGATCTCCTCTTTGTCGCGAATAGAGATCTTTATCTCTTTCCCGCCTATTTTCTGCATTGAGATCTCAGTGGAACCCTCCTCATAGGGCTCAATTATCATGTGAACCTCTCCGAACTGTCCGGCGCCGCCCGATTGTTTCTTGTGGCGGTAATCAGCCTGGGCTGACTTTGTAATCGTTTCGCGATATGGTATCCTCGGCGGATTGAAGTTCGAAGGTATCTTGTAGATATTATCAAGATGCCATTTCATGATGTTGAGATGGTATTCACCCTGGCCATGGACTATGATCTGTTTCAGTTCCTTGGAGTATTCAATTATGATCGTCGGGTCCTCAAGGTGAATCTTGTTGAGTGCTTCCCCAAGTTTTTCGTCATCGCTCTCGCTCTGTGCCTTAATGGCTACACGGTATTTGGGATCGGGGAATTTCATTCCTTCATACTTCCAGTCGTTGCCCGACGAATTAAGCGTATGACCCGTCTTTGTGTTCTTGAGCTTCACAAAGGCTCCGATATCACCCGGGTGAAGTTCGGCAACCCGGGTTCGGTTCTTGCCTGCGCATACATAAAGCTGCGACAGCCTCTCGCGTGTTCCGTTATTGCTGTTTACCACATCGAGGTTCTCGGTGATCCTTCCCGAGTAAACCTTGAAATAATTGATCTCCCCGATATGTTCCTCGATGGATGACTTAAAGATAAAGACTGATGCAGGCCCTGTGGCCAGCGGTTTGATTTCATTCCCTTTGCTGTTAACTGGCGCAGGCATGTCCGGAGCTGATGGTGCCTCATTAATAATAAAGGTGGCCAGAGAGTCCACCCCGATATTATTTTTGGCTGAAACGCAGAACACCGGAAAGACTGATCTTGTCTGAATCCCGCGGGCAATGCCTTTCCTGATCTCTTCCTCGGTGAGTGTATCGTTTGCAAAAAACGACTCCATCAGTGCTTCATCACTCTCAGCAGCCTTCTCCACCAGCGCATTGTGCAATTCGGTTGCCCTGTCGAGATGTTCGGCAGGTATGTCTGACACCTTGCCGGCCCCCCCTTCTTTGGGATACTGGAGCATTTTCATCTGGAAGATGTCAATAACCGAATTAAACCCCGTTCCTTCATTTACCGGGTACTGGGTGAGCATTACGTTATTGCTGAGGCGTTCCTTCATCATTTCAACCGACTTCTCAAAGTTGGCTTTTTCGTGATCGAGGCCGTTCACAACAATGATCACAGGTTTGTTATGATTCTCAGCATGACGGAAGTGGATTTCGGTCCCAACCTCCACGCCATTCTGAACGTTTATTACCAGAACAGCAACTTCTGTTGCATGGAGCGAAGAGATTACCCCGCCGCTGAAGTCATCCAGCCCGGGTGTGTCAAGTATGTTTATCTTCTTATTCTGAATTTCGGTATACAATACTGTTGAAAATATTGAATTTCCGTTTTCCTGTTCGATTGGTCTGTAGTCAGATACTGTATTTCCTGCTTCAATTGTTCCTCTGCGCTCTATAACGCCGCCATTGAAGAGCATTGCTTCGGCAAGAGTGGTCTTTCCTGAACCTGAATTTCCCAGCAGGGCAATGTTTCTTATCTGGTCGGTCTGGTATGTTTTCATATCGTTCTGGTTGTTATGTTTATAATTATTCTTGTCAGGCGGAAATTGAGGGGACAAAAATAATAATTTTTTAAATCACTTGCGGAAAGATGCTTTAATTCCAAAATTATTATTTTCTTTGCACCAGTTTTTTGAAACCCAGGAGTACCGGTTTTTTCTTCACAGGTAAGTTTACAAAACATTTTCACGGGAGAAAGTCGGGAAGGAACCTGATGATAACTTACAATGCAGGTAAGAAATATTGATTCAGAATAAGGCTCAACAGCTTATTTATGCTTAAGTTGGAGTATGTTGTGCCTCATGGCAGTGGTGTTATAAAAAATTTAAAATGCATGCTTGTAAAATAAGAAATAAAATCAATACCTTTGCAAACCATTTTTTTGAGTAAAATTTAAGCTTTAAATAATTGAATTTATGCCGACAATTCAGCAGTTAGTAAGAAAAGGCAGGAAGAAGCTGGTAGAT
>CAYRQY010000032.1:0-15652 GCA_964426435.1 uncultured Rikenellaceae bacterium
CGCGCAACAACCGGACGCCTGTCGGAAATATTCGGTGACGATTATATCCAGACAGATCTATTCCTTCGCAGTCTCGATATGACCACCAAATCGAAAACCATCCTGAGCAATCACGAAAAAGAGATGGTTGATCGTCTGCAGGCTTATTCCGACGGGGTAAATGCCTATATTAAGAAAGCCGGAAGGAGACTCCCGCCGGAGTTCAGGATACTCTCATACAGACCTGATGAATGGAAACTGGAGGATATTGCGAATATAATCGGCTATATGGGCTGGGATCTGGCTTCAGGAAACCTTTCGGCGGATATCTTCAATTACAGGATGATTAATAAGCTGGGACAGGAGAAGGCAGCTGATCTGATACCCGACTGGCAGGTGGAGAGTGCAGTCGTATTTCCCGGCTTCTCGCTTAAGGATGAGAACCTCAGGGAGGCTCAGCAGTTCATCGCCTCGCTAGACAAGCTTAAGGCAATCGGGGTGCATTCCTTTTCGGGAAGCAACAACTGGGCACTGGCCGGAGAGAGAACCACAACAGGCAAGCCATTGTTCTCGAACGACATGCACCTTGGCCTGGGCTCTCCCGGCATATGGATACAGATGCACCAGGTGATCCCCGGAAAGCTGAATGTAACAGGAGTGGTGGTGCCGGGTGAACCATTTGTTGTGGCCGGTCATAATGAGAGAATTGCCTGGGGTCCAACAAACCTTATGGTTGATGATATTGACCTTTATGCTGAGAAATTGAATCCTGAAAATGAAAACCAGTACTATTTCAACGGCGAATGGCGCGATATGATGATCAGGAAAGAGGTGATAAAATCCAAAAAGGGGAGGGTGGATACCCTCGAACTTAAGTTTACACATCGCGGCCCAATCATTTCGGGCTTCAGAGAGATTGACGATGCCGTGCTCAGCATGCGATGGTCGGGATACGATCCAAGCGACGAGCTGAGAAGCGTTTTCGAGCTCAATACCGCGGAATCGTGGGAAGATTTCCTTTCAGCAATGGCATTCTTCAATTCCGTAAGTCAGAATTTTGCCTATGCAGATATTGACGGCAATATCGGACTTGCCACCGGAGGCGGAGTTCCCGTAAGGAAAGGACATGGTTCAATGATCAGGTCAGGCGAGACTGACGAATTTGACTGGAAAGGCTACGTTCCCCCGGAACAGCTTCCATTCAGCCTCAATCCAGAAAACGGGTATGTTTCCTCAGCCAATAACAGAACTGTTACTGAAGACTATCCATACTATATTTCATACAGGTTCTACGTTCCCTACAGGATAAACCGGATCAGGCAGATGATAGAAGAAAAGGAGAAACATGGAACAGATGACTTCAAGAGGATGATAACTGACCAGCGCTCTGATTTTGCGGCACTGCTTACACCTGTTATACTGAAAATAAAAGACCGGACCGGTGAGATGAGCCAGCCCGGGAAAGAAGCCTTCAGCGCTCTCGAAAAATGGAATTATGAAATGAGTCCCGACAAATCCGAACCTGCAATATTTGAATTCTTTACAATAAGTTTTGCACGAAACCTGCTGGCAGACGAGCTCGGTGAATTATATGAGCAGCTGCCAACCTCCATAAGGGATTATTATATTTACCGGATCCTGATGAATGGTCCTGACAGCTGGGTAAATGATGTCAATACACCGCAGGAGGAGACCCTTGAGGATATTGTATTCCGAAGTTTCATGGATTGCACAACCTCGCTTACGGAAGCTTACGGAGCTGCAGTCAGCAATTGGAAGTGGGGCGGGATATTGACCCTGACCCAGGAACATCCGGTAGGTTCAGTCAGGCTTCTTGACCGGGTTTTTGGATTTAATTCGGTGACTTACCCGATGGGGGGCAGCAGCCATACAGTCTGTCCATCAACCTATTCCGAAGGATTTAAGGTTACTGACGGAGCGTCAGAAAGACATATTTACAATCTTGCCGACTGGGATGAATCAGTTACCGTGATTCCGACCGGGAATTCCGGTGTTCCCGGAAGTGAATTTTATCTTTCACAAACGGGAACCTATGTCGCGGGTGGTTTTTACAGGGACCATTTTTCAGACAGGGCTGTAAAGGAAGCTGCCGTATATGTATTGAAGCTGAAACCCTTACAGTAGAGGATCAGACAGTCATTACATCCTTCTCCTTTGCTGCCATCACTTTATCGACCTTAACCGTAAAGTCGTTGGTAAGAGTCTGAACATTATCGGCAGTGGTCTTCTCGAGGTCCTCCGGAAGCCCTTCTTTCAGCAGCCTTTTCAGCTCGTCGTTTGCCCATTTCCTTGCGTTCCTGAGGCTGATCTTTGCTGTCTCCCCCTCGTTACGGACCTGCTTGACAAGCTGATGCCTTCGCTCCTCAGTCAGAGGAGGTATGTTGATCCTGATGATCTCACCATTATTGACAGGCGTAAGACCTATATTGGCAGCCATTATCGCTTTCTCGATAACATTGAGCATGTTTTTCTCCCAGGGCTGGATAAGAATGGTTTTGGGGTCGGGTGTATTAATGTTTGAAACCTGTGAGAGGGGAGAGTTAACGCCATAATAGTCGACCACGATCCCATCCAGCAGTACCGGGGTTGCTCTGCCTGCCCTCAGCCTTGCCAGCTCGTGCTCGAGATGCTCCAGGGCTTTTTCCATCCGTTCCCTTGTCTCTTCAAGTATCAGATCGGTTTCTTCGTTCATAGCAGAGAAGTTAATTAATAATATGCATTTAATCAGATATCTGCCCGGACAGTTATTCCTGGTTTAGATGTTCCGGGAAAGCAAAAATAGTAAAATGGTTTAAAAATCAAACAGCTCAGGCTGAAATCAGGGTTCCGGTGTCTGCACCTCTTACCACTTTCATCAGGTTGCCGGGAACGTTCATGTTGAACACTATCACAGGCAGCCGGTTTTCGCGGCAGAGGGTAAAGGCGGTGGAGTCCATGATCCTGAGGTTGCGTTCGAGGGCTTCCCCGAAGGAGATCCTTTCAAATCTGACAGCGTTGGTGTAGAGCTCAGGATCAGCGGTATAGACGCCGTCAACCCTTGTTCCCTTAAGTAGTATCTCTGCTCCCGTTTCCACTGCCCGGAGCGCTGCAGCCGTATCGGTCGTAAAGAACGGATTGCCTGTTCCTCCGGCAATCAGACAGATGGTTTTGTTTTTCATTGCTTCCGTAACCCTGTCCCTGTTATAAAGCTCACCAACGGGCTCCATCCGGATCGATGTGAATACTTTTGCCCTTCCTCCGAGTTTGCTGATAACACTTTCCAGCGCCAGGCTGTTGATCACGGTGGCAAGCATTCCCATCTGGTCTCCCTTAACGCGGTCGAACCCCGATTCAGTGCCGCTTAAGCCCCTGAAAATGTTACCTCCTCCGATAACCACTGCCACTTCGCAGCCGGCATCCACCACCGGGATGATCTCTCCGGCATACTGATTAAGGACAGTTTCGCTGATGCCTGAGCCGCCTTCACCGGCAACTGACTCTCCGCTCAGCTTCAATAAGATCCTGGAATACTTCATAGATGTATTAATTCTGGTCCTCCCTGGTCTTTCAGACAGCAGGAGTTATTGAATGACGAAAATACTAAAATGAAACGAGAATCTGTCAGTCATCTGACCATTAGGGTGCAGAAAAAAAAAGAGCGCCCGATGACGGGCGCCCCATTATTGTGTTATGAACACGGAATTTAAAGATTCAGGGTATAGCGCTTAAATGCTGTCACTGTCAGCTCCTTGTCCACTGACTGCAGGTATTGCTTAACAGTCATTTTATTGTCTTTGATGAATTCCTGGTTCAGCAGGGTGCTCTCACGAAAGAATTTCCCGAGTTTACCCTGTGCGATCTTTTCAAGCATCTCCTCAGGCTTCCCTTCACGACGTGCCTGTTCCTTGCCAATCTCAATTTCCTGGGCGATAACCGAAGGAGGAACATCATCCTTGTCGACGGCGACCGGACTCATGGCTGCGGCCTGCATGGCGACATCCTTGTATACCTGCGCATCTGTTCCTGCCCTGTTGAATCCAACCAGCGTGGCAAGCCTGTTGCCCGGATGGATATAGGCCTGGACATGTGCAGCCTCTATCTTCTCGTAATATGAGAGAGAGAGTTTTTCCCCTATTATCCCAATATATTCAACGACCTTGTCTCCTATTTCGCCACCCTCCATGGGAAGTCTCTTCAATTCCTCGAGGTTTCCGGGGTTGTTTGTTAGTGCAATATCCAGGATCTTGCCTGCCAGGGAAATGAAATCAGCATTTTTGGCGACAAAATCAGTTTCGCTGTTGAGAACTATCATTGCCCCCAGTCTGTTCCCTGCGGCGGTTTTTGCAAGCACAACACCTTCAGAGGCCTCTCTGTCAGCTCTTTTACTGGCAACAGCCTGTCCTTTCTTGCGAATGATCTCAATGGCCTTGTTGAAATCGCCATCTGCCTCTTCAAGAGCCTTTTTACAGTCCATCATTCCTGCCAGCGTAATGCTCCTTAGTTTTGCCACATCTGCAGCACTTATTGCAGCCATATTCTTTTTATTTTTGTTCGTTTTGATTAAAATACCCTAAAGATCTTCGTCGCTTTCATCAACCTCAGCAACTATCTCTTCCTCATCAAGTTCGGAGGTTATCTCCTCGCCTTCATGCTCTTCCTCCTCCTCCCCGGAGATAGCCTCGATTATTGCTTCAGGAAGGCCGGTCTCAAGATCTTTGCGCGACAGTGGTTTCTCTTTCATTGAAGGCTCCTTGTCCTTTTCCATCTTTCTTTCATTGAGACCTTCCTCGATGGCCTGACAAAGAATCCCCACAATAAGGGAGATCGACTTCGATGCGTCGTCATTTGCAGGGATCGGGAAGTCGATTGTTGTAGGATCGGAGTTCGTATCGACCATCGCAAAAACTGGTATTCCCAGTCTTTTCGCCTCACTTACCGCTATATGCTCCTTACAGACGTCAACTATAAACAGTGCCGAAGGCAGGCGTGTAAGGTCGGCGATACTCCCCAGGTTCTTTTCAAGCTTTGCCCTCTGCCTTGTTACCTGCAGTCTCTCACGTTTCGAGAGGTTTGAGAAGGTGCCGTCACCTGCCATCTTGTCGATGGACGACATTTTCTTTACAGCCTTCCGGATTGTCGGAAAATTGGTAAGCATCCCTCCCGGCCACCTTTCGGTAACATACGGCATGCCGACATGTTTGACTCTTTCAGCAACAATCTCTTTTGCCTGTTTCTTGGTAGCCACAAAGAGTATCTTCTTGCCTGAACGGGCAATATGCTTCATTGCCGAAGCGGCCTCATCAATCTTTACCGCAGTTTTTTCTAAGTCGATAATATGAATTCCGTTCCGTTCCATAAAAATATATGGAGCCATTGCGGGGTTCCATTTTCTTTTCAGGTGTCCGAAATGAACACCTGCATCAAGCAATTCCTGGAAATTTGTTCTTGGCATTTTTATTCTTTTATCGTTTACTGAACTGGAATCTCTTGCGTGCTTTTGGTCTGCCCGGCTTTTTCCTTTCAACCTCACGCGGATCGCGCGTCAGGAATCCGTTTGCCTTCAAAACTGGCTTATTCTCCTCATCGGCAATCACCAGGGCTCTGGAAATCCCCAGCCTTAGCGCTTCGGCCTGGCCTTTCACTCCTCCGCCTTCAAGATTAACCTTAATATCATATTTATCGGAAGCATTAAGAAGGACAAGCGGCTGGGTGACAACATACTGAAGGGTCTCTGCACTGAAATACTCCCTGAAATCCCTGTCGTTTACAGTAATGTTACCTTTCCCATCAGCCATATAGACCCTCGCAACAGCTGCTTTTCTTCTTCCAATAGCATTGATTGACTCCATATCTGATTTTTAGTTGTTGTTAAGTTCAATTTTTCTGGGTTTCTGGGCTTCATGAGGATGAGACGGACCCTCATAGACATGCATGTTGCGGTATATCGCCCTTCCCAGACGGTTCTTCGGAAGCATCCCCCGTACTGCGTTCTCTACCAGCCTTATGGGATGTTTCTTCAGCATCTCTTCAGCAGTTGTGAACCGCTGTCCCCCGGGGTAACCGGTATGCCTTACGTACTCCTTGTCGGACCATTTGGTTCCTGTTAATGAAACCTTTTCGGCATTGATTACAATAACATTGTCTCCGCAATCAACATGAGGAGTGAAGTTGGTCTTGTGCTTTCCCCTCAGCATCGAAGCCACAACAGAGGCAAGCCGGCCAAGAATGGCCCCTTCTGCATCGATGATAACCCACTCCTTATTCACAGTCGCCTTGTTAGCCGAAACGGTCTTATAGCTTAAGGTATTCACTGATAGTTATTTTTTATATGAAACAATTGTACGTAAGTAAAACCCTGTATTTTGGGTTTGCAAAAATACAATATATTTCAGAAAAAAAAATATATAGGGTTATAAATTATTCCGCAGTATTGAAACAAAGTATAATTTTAAAGCCGGGATAATAAACAGCACAGAGAGGAGGGCGGAGTGAGGTCGATGAAAAGTAGCAGGATGAACATGCAATTTTGCAAAGGCACTTCATTTCGCAACATCGGAAATCAGATAAGGTTCGGTTCATGAATATGGATAACAGACTGCCACGTGAGTTTTATATCCGCGATGTGCTTGAAGTTGCACCCGACCTGCTGGGTACACGGCTGGTTCTGTTGTCAGAAGCATCGGGAACGAAAAAATATGTCATTACAGAGACAGAGGCCTACAGGGGAACGGATGATCTGGCCTGCCATGCCTGCAGGGGAAGAACACCACGTACCGATGTGATGTTCATGGAAGGGGGCAGGATCTATGTTTATTTCGTTTACGGCATGTACTGGATGCTCAATATTGTTACAGCCCGCGATAATGAGCCCCAGGCCGTTCTGATAAGAGGGCTTGAAGGTCTTAAAGGACCCGGCAGGCTGACCAGGGCGCTTGGAATAGACAGGAGTTTTTACGGTGAAGACCTCTGTGCCTCCGGGAGGATATGGATCGAGGATAAGGTGATCAGGCCTGAAATTAAATTCAGTACGAGGATAGGGATTGATTATGCGGGAAAGTACTGGCGGTCGAGACCGTGGCGTTATTATACCGGATAGCACTATGGGCTCAGCGTTCAGAATGCCGCCTGCCGAACAGCCTGTCAAATTTCAGATGAAGTGCGGCAGAACTGTCAAGTTTCTTAAGCCTGGCATCATAATAGAGATCCGCTCCAATAAAAAGTTCAAAGAAACTCTCAGGCATTATGGTGTATCCAAGGCTTGCTGTTGCCAGCCTGCGTTCACTGATTATTGTGTTGTCCCTGTAATCGGAAACTGATCCGAAGAGGGGGTTCCCGTCGGGGGCATAAAAGTCCCTTGCTATCCAGAATCCTGCTTCAAGGCAGATCCTCCTGTATTCATAACTCAGCCTGAACCATTCGGCATGCCCGAAAGATAATCCGACTGTCGACCTGCCCGTAAGCTCATCGCTGATGAACAGTGAATACTCGAAACCTGCAGCACCGTACCTTCCTGAAGCGGGATGAAAGCTTACCTTTGCACCTGCAGCCAGGTTGAAGAAAGTCTCAACCGGCTCGGGATAATCACTTATCTGGCCTCCGAGATGCTTAATCTTAACCTGCAGCGGTATTTCAAACCTGAAGAAGTCGTCGATAAGCCCTGAGGAGTACCTGAAGGACTCCCCGGCAGTGAAGACCTCCCTCACCGTGTCGCCCCTGAAGATAAAGTTCTCCCAGCTGAGCCAGGTGTCATTGTAAATATGAACACCTGAATAATTTAACTGCAGTCCCTCCTCTGACCAGCTGGTGTAAATCCTTTCCCTGTTGAAATGCGGATCGAACATCCTGTGAGAGCCGCTTCCCATGAGTGTTCCCAGTATCAGGGTTCCTCCAGGTGTAAAATTGTATGCAGCGGAAAAGAGCGGCCTGATCACTGAAAATTTCTCTGTTCCGGCATAGCGCAGAAGGTGTGTTCCCAGGCTGAGGGATAATTTTTCCGACGGAGAATAGCAAAGCTCTGGCTGGAAAAAATAGCCGGCAAGGGTGTACCCTTCCGTCAGGGGTCCTGAATATTCGTTGTTTTTAAGAAAATTAATGCTCCTGATCCTGAATGAGACTGTTTCAGTGTTCTTCTTGTCGTTGCGGTCATCCTGACCTGCAGTGACAGACCAGGTTCCGTAGAAGAGAATAAAGAACAGGAAAGGTAATCTCATGAACCGATCATTTCAGCAAATTTAACAATTTTATTGCTTCCTGCGAACTGGTTGAGATGACGTTAAATAAGAATCCGATTATGGGCATCTGATATTTTTTTGCGTTATTTGTTCCCTTATTAATTAAATCTTAGTTTATGGATCCGGTCCGGGTAATCTATCAAAGATGGAATAATATAACCGGTTGGTCTCTTTTTGTTGTTTCATCGCTGGTTTATATACTTACTATCGAACCGACAGTCAGTTTCTGGGATTGCGGGGAATTCATTCTCTGTGCATTCAGGCTGCAGGTTGGTCATCCGCCGGGAGCCCCGCTCTTTGCAATGATAGGACGTATTGCCACTTTTTTTGCATTCGGGGACACCTCTAAGGTGGCATTGATGATGAACCTCCTTTCAGCCATCAGCAGCGGACTGGCGATCATGCTTCTCTTCTGGACAATCACTCATCTCGCAAGAAAAGCATTCCTTAACGGAACAGTGTCGGAAAGGGGACAGATTGCCCCTGTGATTGCTTCCGGAATAATCGGAGCTCTTGCATACACGTTTTCTGATACCTTCTGGTTCTCGGCCGTTGAGGGTGAACTCTATGCCGTCTCATCGCTGTTTACGGCACTGGTATTCTGGGCCATGCTTAAATGGGAGGACGAAGCCGATAAACCATGCTCGGGCCGCTGGATAATCCTGATCGCCTATATTATGGGGCTGGGTATAGGTATTCACCGCCTCAACCTTCTCGTTATTCCCGTGCTTGTTTTTGTCTTCTATTTCAGGAAATACGAAATAACAGCCAGGGGTGTTCTGAAAACACTTCTTGCGTCAATATTCATCATCTGGTTTGTTGTATTTGCCATCATACCCGGTGTGCCAAAAGCGGCAGGCTGGTTTGAGCTGTTTTTTGTAAATGGTTTGGGGCTACCCTATAATTCCGGTACCCTCTTCTTCGTAATCCTTCTCGGAGCGGTGCTGATTTTCGGTATCAGGTATTCCGTGAGGTCAGGAAGGGTCGTGCTTAATTACATTATGACGGTTCTCACGGTTGTTATGATAGGCTATTCATCCTATGCAATGATCGTGATCAGATCTTCAGCACGCCCGCCGATGAATCAGAATGATCCTTCCAATGTCTTTTCACTCTCATATTATATCAATATGGAGCAGTACGGAAGTGCTCCAAAGATCTTCGGACACTATTACAACGCACCGGTTGTTGATGTCAGGAGTGTTGTCGCCGGCTATAACAAGGTTAACGGTAAATATGAACCCTATTACCGTCAGGAGTATGAATACGGCAAGGAGTTTAACACTGTTTTCCCCAGGATGTACAGTGCTGACCCTGGCCACGAGGAAGCCTACAAGTACTGGGGGAAGATTAAAGGCAGGAGATTTACCATTACCACATCTTCGGGAAGGGAGACCATAATCTGTCCGACGTTCGGGGAGAATCTCCGGTATTTCTTCAGGTATCAGACCGGGTATATGTACCTGAGGTATTTCCTGTGGAATTTTGCCGGCAGGCAGAATGATATTCAGGGTAACGGCAATCCTCTTCACGGAAACTGGATCAGCGGGATACGGTTCATTGACGAGGCAAGGCTGGGAAGACTCGATAATCTGCCATCGGACCTGAAGAGTAATCCGGGCAGGAATGTGTACTTCTTTCTTCCCCTGATCGCAGGCCTCCTCGGGGCTTTCTGGCAATATAAGAGGAACAGGTCGGGTTTCTGGCTCGTGCTAGCATTCTTCATTATGACAGGCCTGGCGATAATAGTGTACCTGAACCAGTCTCCCAACCAGCCAAGAGAACGTGATTATGCCTATGCCGGGTCGTTTTATGCCTTTGCCATCTGGATTGGCCTTGGTTTTATGCTTTTATACGAGAGACTGAGTAATTTGCCTGGAAAAAGGTTTTCTGCCATCATTGCATTTGTCGCTTTCATGCTGGCCGTGCCGGTGCTTATGGCGGTGCAGAACTGGGATGACCATAACAGATCGGGACGCTACACCGCAAGGGATATCGGCGCAAACTACCTCGAGTCGTGTGCTCCCCACGCTATCCTGTTTACCTATGGCGATAACGACTCGTTTCCCGTATGGTATGTTCAGGATGTTGAGCAGGTACGGCCCGATATCCGGGTCGCCAACCTGAGCTACATACAGGCAGGATGGTATATAGAGATGATGAGGCAGAAAGCCTTTGAATCCGATCCCATGCCTCTGTCACTTGGCCCCGAAAAATATATGGAAGGTGTAAGGCAGCAGCTGCCGGTAAGCACCAGGGTCGACAAGCCTGTTGAACTCAGCCAGGTTGTGGCATTCGCCGGTCAGGACGACAGGAAATTCATGATAGATATTACCGGGAGGAGTGACTATCTTAACTATTTGCCTTCGAATAAGTTCATTATTAATGTTGACAGTGCTGCAGTTATTTCGAACGGCACCGTGAAGGAGTATTTCATCGACAGGATCCTCTCTCCGATGATATGGGAATATACCGAAAACAATGCATTTAAGGGCGACCTGGCAATTATGGATATGCTTTCCTCGAATAACTGGGAGAGGCCGGTGTATTATTCCACCACCGTCCCATCGAGCCAGTATAAAGGACTTGAAAAGTATTTTATCCAGGAGGGCCTTGCCTACAGGGTTGTACCGGTGGTTACTGATCCTCCTGCATTAGGTGAATTCGGGATGATCGATCACCATGTGATGTACGACAATATGGTGAACCGGTTCAAATGGGGGAACGCTGAAGATCCCTCGGTCTACCTCGATGAGAACAACAGGAGAATGTTCAGCAATTACAGGAGGATCTTCGGAAACCTGGGCAGGTCATTATTACAGCACGGAGATACCCTGAGGGCAGTGGAAGCCGCCCACAGGGGCCTTGGAATTGTACCGGCAGCCAAGATGCCGGATGATTTCTTCTCCATCGGCCTGGCAGAGGTTCTTATCAGGGCAGGAAAGAGAGATGAAGGCCTGATGATAATAGACAGCATCATCGGTTATGCAAGGGAATACCTCGACTATGCAGTTGCCATGAGGGGAAGAAGCCGTTTCGGGCTTGATTATTCAATCGGGATAAATATGCAGTCACTTCTGGATATTTACCATCTGTCGGCCGACCTGGGCCTTGATCACATAATAGAGAACCTTGAGCCGGATCTGAACAACTACTATACGAGACTATTTTCGTCAAAATAGGTTACAATGCGGATCTTCAGGCCAGGAGTTATAATGCGCCGGCTCTATCCCGACTCTCTCTTCAGGATAAGGAGGGAAGAAAAGGTTCTCTGCCTGACTTTTGATGACGGACCCGACCCGGCTTCAACACCTTTGTTGCTTCAGATACTGAGCCGCCGTGATATACGGGCAATCTTTTTCTGCACGGGGAGTGCCGCAGAACGATATCCGGACCTTACAGAACTGATACGCAGCGGAGGGCATGTCATAGGTAACCACGGATACAGGCATCTCGACGGCTGGAAGACCTCCGTTGAAGAGTATTTTGAAAATGTCAGCCGGGCAGCCCCGTTTACCTCAGGAAGATTGTTCCGGCCTCCATACGGCCGCTTAACCCCTGGCCAGTACCGGAGACTTAAGGAATCGTATGAAATAGTCTTCTGGGATATAATGCCGTTTGATTTCGACAGCCGGTTCGGAAGCAGGAATTCACTGAAGGTGCTCATGAGAATGATCCGTCCGGGTGCGATCATTGTCCTCCACGACAAGCCTGGTTCTTCCGTCCTTCTGTTCCTGGAGGAATTTATTGACCGGGCTGCCGAAGCAGGCTACAGCTTCGTTCTTCCTTCCTTTTTTATCTCAGATTGAAATGGTATTTTTGAGCATCTTAATTCTAACCTCTGAGGCATGAACATTCTTATTCTTGGTGCAGGCGGCAGGGAGCATGCACTGTCGTGGAAGCTGGCACAGAGCAGCAAAGTGAGAAAAATCTTTATAGCACCCGGAAATGCAGGAACAGCGGAATGCGGGACCAATCTGAAAGTTGATCCTGTTAATTTCGCTGCGGTTAAAGATGCTGTTATTGAGAATAGTATCGATATGGTTGTTGCAGGTCCTGAAGCTCCGCTTGTGGAAGGCATACATGATTTCTTCCTTGGAGATCCGGACCTGAAAAACATACCCCTGATCGGCCCTGCAAGGTCGGCAGCAATGCTGGAGGGAAGCAAGGACTTTGCCAAATCCTTTATGGTAAGGCATAACATTCCGACATCACGTTACAGGACCTTCGACGGAACCTCCCTGAAGGAGGCTTCAGACTTCCTGAGGAGCCTCACGCCTCCCTACGTCCTGAAGGCCGACGGTCTGGCAGCCGGGAAAGGGGTGCTGATAGTGGAGGACCTGAAAGAAGCAGAGGAGGAGCTGAAAGCTGTTACAGGAGGGAAATTCGGCGATGCAGGTAGAAAAGTTGTAATAGAACAGTTTCTGAAGGGCGTCGAATTATCTGTATTCATTATAACCGACGGGAATTCCTACAAGCTTCTTCCGGAGGCAAAAGATTACAAGAGGGCAGGGGAGGGAGATACAGGGCTGAACACCGGCGGAATGGGATCAGTCTCCCCAGTGCCGTTTGCTGATGCTGTTTTTATGGAGAAGGTGCGGAGCAGAATAATTGAACCGACAATCGGGGGACTGAAAAAGGACAGAATAGTCTACAAGGGATTTATCTTCTTCGGACTGATGAATGTTGACGGAGAGCCGTATGTGATAGAATATAATGCCAGGCTTGGAGACCCTGAGTCGGAAGCAATCATACCGAGGATTAAATCAGACCTTTTTGAACTGCTCGAGGGAGTGGCGGAAGGCGATCTCGACAAACGGGAGATTGATATTGACGAAAGGGCGGTGTCTGCAGTAATTCTTGCGTCGGGAGGTTACCCCGGACATTATGAAAAGGGAAAGGTTATTTCCGGGCTTGAAAAGACAGACAATTGTGTTGTTTTCCATGCCGGAACGGCCAGGGACGATGTCGGCATTATCACATCGGGAGGACGGGTTCTGGCTGTCAGTGCCTGGGGACGTGATATTAAGGAAGCGCTGGGGAAAACATACTTAAATGCCGCGTTAATATCATTTGATAATATTTATTACAGGAAAGATATTGGTTTTGATATTTAAGGAAACATGCTTCTCAGAATATTCAGGAAAACCGATCCGTTTGTAATTTTCCTTATAGTTGCGGCGGTCGTTCTGCTATGGCTCAAACCCCTGCTTAATCCCGGCATCCCCGCGGCCTCTTTGCATGATACAAGCCCGATGCCCCTTTATGCCTTGCTGAAGACATTTGCGGCTGATAGTCACATTGCCGGAACAGCCGCAGTAATGGCAATGCTCCTGCTGATGGCATATCTGCTCGTAAGTTTCAATACATCGGTAATCTTTATTGAGGAAAGGACCTTCCTGCCGGCGGTGATCTATATTTTACTGGTTTCATTTTTTAACGAATACCAGACTCTTAACCCCGTACTTCCGGCATCCATTTTTCTTATCGCTGCAATCAGGAAGATCATGAATACTTACAGGATCCAGGGAATTGCCTATGATATATTCGATGCCGGATTCCTGATCAGTGCCGGCAGCCTGTTCTATGCAAATTTCATCGTGTTCGGTATACTCCTGATTGCCGGGATACTCCTTCTGAGAAGTGCCGGAATAAGAGAACTCCTTCTGGGATTGATCGGTATGGTCACACCGTGGTCTCTCATCACTGCGTACTATTATGTGTCGGGCAAAGAACCCTTTGAGGCTCTTGCATTGCTGAGCACCAATTTGCAGGCTGATATGCCTGACCATGGCCTGAAGATGTACGAGATGGCAGCCATTGTTTTCATGACGTTTTTGGTGTTGATCAGCATTCTGCACCTGTTGTCGATAATAAACACAAGGAAGATCAGGTCGCGTAAAACCTTTTTCCTGCTGCTCTCAGCGCTTGTAATTTCTGTAGTAATGTTTATTGTCTCACCTTCAGCTTCTTATGAAATGGTATGGCTTGCAGGCATTCCGGAGAGCTATTTCCTGGCGCACTTCTTTTTATTCCTGAGACGAAAAATTGTTTCAGAAATATTATTCACAATATTCTTCCTGACTGTGGTACTTATGAATATTTTAAACTGACAAGGATTTAGTTTATCATCGAAACCACACCAATTCCGGAGCCTGGCTGCCGGTTAAGGAAATCAAAGTTAAGCTTATAGATGCCGCTCTTAACGGATGTAAATTCTACGTAGGGCAACGTATTACCGGACCTTTCATCAAAGGAGGTAAGGACCGTATTATTGCTGTCGTCACTGATCGTCATAACCAAATCTCCCTTTGATCCCGTCGAATTGCACATTGTAAAACGATATTTTGTGTTTTTCCAGAGATAAATATTTGCCTTATACCTGAAGTCGTCCCCGGGATCGCCCATTCCCAGCTGTATTCTGAAGTCCTTGAGATATGTTCCATCCTTGCCGGCGCTCATGATGCATCTGCTCACAACCGGATCAGCTGATTGTCCTTTAAGGAGCAGGCAGGCTGAAAACAAAAAGGAAAATAACAAAATGTGCTTCTTCATGGTAATGATCTGCTGTTGGTTTGTTTCTAATCGTTTATCTGAGTGAGGAAAATGACAATTCCAGGATTACTCCCCCGGCCTTACAAAAATAATAAAAAACCATTGAAAATAACTGAAGTAATTATATTGAGACCCTGTCATGCCTGCTTCTCCCTTGGCTTTACAAACTTTTTCCTGATCCATCCGGGTGCTATTGATACACCGATAATAAGGTAAGGGTAATAACTTACCATTCTCCATATTATAGTCATTGCCAGTGCGATACTGCCTGCCGCGGCCGGGTCAGCCGGGATAGCGTCTGTAATGTAGCGCCCCAGGATCAGCTCGGCAAAACCGCTCCCTCCGGGTGTCGGGCTTATTATCATCATAATCCAGGTTACAAGCTGTCTGGCAAATATCAGGAAGTGCTCCTGTACCATGAAGAAGGCCGTCAGGATGGCATTCAGCACCCAGTACCTCGAGGTCCAGGAAAGGAATGTTGCAAGCGTTGCCTTTATCCAGAAAGAAGCCGGTTTCAGCTTCAGCTCATGCGAGCTGAGAACTATGTCGTCACCGGCCCTGATGGCCGATTCTTTCCATCTTCTGATCAGAGGAAGTCTGAAGAGGGAAATTATGATCCTTCTCAATCCTTCGGGATTGATGAAGAGCCCGTAGCCGACAAGAAGAACCCAGATAAATATTATTGTGTATCCTATTGCGGCAATAAGCATCAGGTCGTTCAGGAAGCCAATACCTGTTCCCTGAAGTGATGTAATGAAGAGCATTTCCCTTCCGACAACAAGCAGGATAAGGGGAAGCATAATCACAAAGTAAAGTTCATCAAGGAAAGAGGTTGCAAGAACCACTGCAGTGCTCCTTCCTACGGAGATTCCTTCCTTATGGATGAA
>CAYRQY010000033.1:0-15501 GCA_964426435.1 uncultured Rikenellaceae bacterium
AAGATATCTGCAAAGCTGCTTCCCTGCATCGGCTGCATGCCGCTTTCAGCCTGACCTATACCCGCAACTTCAAGGATTGTTGGTGCAAAATCTATGAAGCTTATGAAATCGAGAACCTTGCGCCCGGGTTTCTTAATTCCTTTCTTCCACATTATTGCCAGAGGGAGATGGTTTGAAAATTCATAAGCCTGACCCTTAACCCTCGGAAAGGGCATGCCGTTATCAGCAGTCACTATTACGATGGTATTTTCAAGCTCGCCCCTCTTTTTAAGCTCATCCAGCATCTTAATCAGATGGCTGTCAAAATGTTCTATTTCAAAAGCATAATCGAGCATGTCGTTTCGGACCCTCTCGTTGTCGGGCCAGAATCCGGGTACATTATCAATATCAGACAGGCTCTTCCCTCCCTTTTCGACTCCCGATCCATATTCATATCTCCTGTGAGGTTCCAGCGAACCGTACCAGAAACAAAAGGGCTTATCCTTGTTTCTTGAATCGAGAAAATCCCCGAAGTTGCCCGCATAGTCCGAGTTAGATATACCTGCAGCAGGAGGGGGGTTCTTTCTTGCGTTGAACGGTTTTCCGGTCAGCTCCCTCGGATTTCCTTCGCTGTCGAGTGCGACACCCGGCGCCCAGCCCTTTGCCGTAAATCCCACATCGTAACCGTTCCTTCCGAGAGATTCCATGAATGATGTAAACTTCTGAGGGAAAAACGGAACATGATTGGCGGCTTCCTCCAGCTGCCAGCTGTTCAGACCGGTAAGAAAGCATGCCCGTGACGGAGATGATTTGGCGTTTGGTGTATAGGCATTCTGAAAAAGGATCCCGTTCTTTGCCACCATATCAAACCCGGGTGTATTTACCCACCTGCATCCGTAGGCGCCCATATGGGGATATGATATATCGTCGCCCATTGCAATGAGAATATTGGGCGGCCCCGGAGGAGTGCCTGAGGAGCACCCCGTTATTAACGGAACTGCTGCTGCAGATAAAATGCCTGCGCTTATTCTGAGTGAAATGTTCATAGTGCCATTTTTGCTGCTTCCGGCAATAAAGTTACTCAATTGAATTTAAAGTGCCAGAATCAGAAACAAAAAACCGTTGATTTATATATTGTCTGTGCCCCACCTCTTATTGGCGCGTTCACCCATATTGAGAATCAGGGTTCCGCCCTGGATTATATCGTCATGGATTATTGCAGTGCTGTTCAAAGGTTTTCCGTTGAGTGTTGCTGACTGAATGTATTTATTTGATACACTGTTGTTTTTGGCAATGACTGTAAAGGTTTTTCCGTTCTCAAGATGTATCCTTACCCTGTTGAAAAGTGGGCTGCCTATCTGGTATTCAGGTATCCCTGGGGTAATTGGATAGAAACCCATTGCCGAGAAGACGTAGAATGAAGTCAGTCCTCCCCCGTCCTCGTCGCCCGGGATGCCCATCAGATCGTTCCTGAACCATGTGTCCATAAGCATCCTGATCCTTTTCTGGGTTTTCCATGGCTTGCCTGCAAGATTATAGAGATAAGGGATATGCATCGAGGGCTCATTGCCCATTACAAACTGCCCGACATTCCCTGTTGCATCGGGCATAGTCGAATAATATACCCACTTTGACATGCCAAGACCTTCGCTGAAAAGCTGATCGAGCTTGCTGTCAAAATTCTCAGCTCCCCCCATCATTTCAATCAGGTCTTCAAAGGCATGATATGGCTGCCAGATATATGTCCACCCGTTGTTCTCGTCGTAATAGTCGCGTGCCCCCATTCCTCCGTCGATACGGTAATTGAAAGGCATGATCCAGTTGCCATCCTTGTCTCTCGGATGATAGAAACCTGTTTCCCTGTTGAAGAGGTTTCTGTGGTTAAGACTTCTGCTGATGAAGAAATCGTAATCATCTGTCTTGCCCAGAATCCGGGCTATCTGTGCCATACACCAGTCGTCGTAGCAGGCTGCAAGGGTAACAGCCACCGACTGCCTTTTCTCGAATCTGTGCACCTCGGGAAGGATTTCTTCCTCACCCTTCGCCAGACCAGGGAAATATCCGTTCTTGTCGTAAAACTCATCAAACCAGTTAGCCGGCCCTTTTACCCAGGGAAGCTTGGTTTCGAACAGGATTGTATTTTTCAGGTGGTTGTAAGCCTCTTCAAGATTGAAATTACGGATACCTTTGTTCCAGGCGTCCAGGACCACTGCGACTGAATGGTTGCCATTCATTGCATGGTTATCGCCGGAGATGGTGGGGAAGGTTGGCATCCAGCCCGACTGCCTTGCCATCCTTATATAGGAGGTGATTTTCTCGTCCTGGCTTGAAGGATTCAGAATAACCTTGAGGGGATGAAGGGCAAGATAGGTATCCCAGACCCAGTCGTCGGTATAGAAGGTGGTGTCGTTTGCAGGTTCGGTTTTATTGCTCCAGGCGCTGTAGTAACGGCCGTTTTCTGTGATATCGATCATCCGTTCGTGACATCTGTAAAGGGATGTATAAAAGACCGTTCTCTGGTCCAGGGTGCCTCCCTCAACCTCAATCTTTGAGAGCACCTTGTTCCAGGCACTTCTTGCCCTGCCGGATATCTCATCGAATCCGCGGCCGGCAATCTCCTGCAAGTTTTCCCTTGCCTGACCGGTGCTGATCCAGGATAGACCGTACCGTATCTTCAATTCCTGCGGAGCGCCCGGGGGGAATAAAATGATTATTGCAGTTCTTTTCCCTTCAAGCGTGGACCCGTTTTCAAGAACAGTGCGGTCATCGGCCCGCAGGATCCGGTAATCGCCTGCGCCTTCCGGTTCGAAAAACAGATAAGCTTTTACACCGTTGTGAGTGTCATAACCCGTTATTGCTTTATCTTCAACTGTAAAGCTCCCGGTGCCGTTGGTCCTCAGAATGATACCCGACTCTTTGCCGGCCGGGAAGCCAAGCACAAAAAACCCCGCTTTCTCAGCAGGAGCAAATTTAACAGCTATGTCGTGTTCGTCGAGGAACACTGAATAACTGTAGGGTTTAATCTCTTCATTGTCGTAGGTGTAAGTAAGATTCGGGGTAACTGTGCCTGCATCGCCGGAGAATGGCATAAGTGAAAAGACTCTTCCCGAGCGGTGCGAAGGAATATTAAGAGGAAATCCCTGCATCCTGTTTGCAGTGTAATCGCCGCGGTCGGGATAGAACCTCAGCATGCTGTTGGGGAGATGAACGGTCGGGAATGTCGGAACAAGCAGATGGCTGATATTGCCAATATAAGGATTGACATAATCAACCGGCTGATGCCTCTCCTTGCTGCAGGAGACCATCAGTGCCATTAAAATCGGGATGATGATTGTTTCTTTTCTGAACATGGGATGAAAATAAGTGAAGCTTAAAAACTATAGAAAAAGAGAAAGAACAGGGTTACAATTTATCGAAAATTATTGAGGCTATATAATTACCTTCTTAATTGTTTCCAGAGCCCATATATTATTTTTCCCCAGGGTGATGGCCAGATTCAGCAGGCATGATTTTTTTAAAACTGTTTTTCTTATAAGGTAACGTCTTCTGTTGTGATTCCAAAGCTTGGCGTAAAGTTCGTTGTCGTACCCTTTCATGATACCTGCCGAGAAGTCATCTTTTTCAAAGCATCTCAGTGCCTGCCAGCCTGCGTATCTGCCGGAAAGGATCGCATGTCCTACTCCTTCTCCTGTTGCAGGATCTGTAAGTGAAGCTGCATCGCCGCACAACATAAACCGTTCACCTGATATTCTGACCTTGCGCGACCCGAGGGGCAGCAGTCCTGTTTCGGGCGGACCTGCAAGCTCAGCACCTTCAAACCTTTCCTTTATACCGGGAACCGTTTCGGTGATCTGAGTCAGCTTTCTTATGAGGTTGATTTTTTTTGCTCCTGCCATTTCAGATGGAACGCCAAGGCCTGCGTTGGCGTACCCGTCGGGAAGGGGAAATATCCAGAAGTATCCCGGAAGTATATCCCTGATAAAATGAAGTTCAAAGGTTGATTCCGGGATGTTTTTTACATTTCTGTAGTATGCTCTTACCGCTGCCGAAGAGTGTTTCAGATCTCCTTTATTGCCTGCGAGCATTCTTCCGGTTATACCACCGGCGCCGTCGCAGCCAATAACCAGGGGTGCAGTGAAAACGGTGCCGTCTGCAGCTATTACAGTAGCCTGCTGCTGATCAGCTCTCACTCCTGTTATTTTTGTTCCTGAATAAACGGTTACTCCCGGTTGCCGGGCAACGATGCCGGAAAGAAGCAGGTCGAAAACCGGCCTTCTGCAGATAAACCCCGGTTCGGGATAATTCAGATCCAGAAATCTGCCTGAAGGCGAAAAGATCCGGCAGGTGGTTACTTCAACTTTCTGGTCACACCGCTCCAGGGCAGAAGTGAATTCAGGGGAGATTTTGCCCAGCACTTTCGGAACATAAGCGGCAATGGCATCACCGCACACTTTATTCCCGGGAGAGGTTTCCTTATCGATGAGTGCGACTTTCAATCCGGCCCCGCCAAGCACCAGGGAGGCAGTGAGTCCTGCAGGACCAGCACCGCAGATGATAACGTCGAAATTCTTCAATAAGGAGTGATTGATTAAATTTTAAAATCGCGTATAGCCTCATGCTCAAAGTCGCAGTTCAGCCACTCAGCATCGATAACGGCACCGCATTTCCTGTACATCCCTATAGCCGGCTCGTTCCAGTTCAGTACCTGCCACCTCACCCTTTTGCACTTTTCTTCGTTGGCGACCTCAAAGACCTTTTTCAGCAGTTCAGTGCCGATCTTATGACCGCGGAACTCCTTTTTCACATAAATATCATCGAGGTAAAGAGATTTGCCTACCCAGGTATAGTATGCAAAGAAGTAAAGGGCCATGCCCATTATCCCGTGTTCTTCGTTTTCCGCCACGAAGCATCGGAACAATTCCTGCTCCGCCTTCATTTGCTCAACGGTGTTGGTGACTTTTTCAGGAGCCTTCTCAAATTCTGCCAGCTCTTTAATCAGCGACAGTATAGCCGGGAAGTCCTGCGGATTTGCCTTTCTGATATTAATATTCATTTTCAGAAGTTATAGAATTATTCATGCATTTTGATCATCATAAAAATAAGATATTAACTCATTTCAGGGGTAGGGCTGAAGCAGAAATTTAAAATTAACCTGAGCCGTTGGCTTCAGCCGAATCAGATTGGGGATCGTGCAATCATGCTTTGTCAGCCGAAGCCTCGGCGAAGGCTGGCAATCATGCAATCATGCAATCATGCAATCGTGCAATCTTGATGGTTCCGATTTTATCAATTGCAGTTGGCTTCAGCCATTATTTGTGCTGATCAAGAATTTCCTCAATTGCAGTTGGCTTCAGCCATTATTTGGATTGGTCAAGAATTTCCTCAATTGCAGTTGGCTTCAGCCAACTGAAAACTTTGGTTGTTATTAGCCTCATAGAGGCGACCTTTAGGGGAATAATTTTATGATTTTATGTTACTACAAACAGGCCGTCCCTACGGGACTCAAAACCAAATTATTATCGTTGTTGTTGCTACAAACAGATCGCTCCTACGGAGCTCAGAACCAAATTATTATCGTCGTTGTTACTACAAACAGGACGTCCCTGCGGGACTACAAACAAATCGCTCCTACGGAGCTCAATATCAGTGTTCGTACTGAAGTATTTCATAATCGGTTAGGAAGAAGATTTCTGAATGAGACAAAAAGATCCGATAATCATATTTAACATTTTGTTAAGAGAATATGATTTTATCTTCCACGATGTATGGCACAAATTTTGAACATTGTTCAGTGAGACCTTGTTAAATTGTTAGGTATAAAATTGATTTATAGATTTTTGAGCATGAAAGATAACTGTACCTGAAAGGAGGTGCCTATGAAAACGAAACACCGCAATATTGAAGATTTTAATAACAGCATACAGAGGTTATTTCTTATACTGATCGCACTGTTTCTTTTAGCGGGTCCGGACCTGAATGCCCAGTATTTCGGAAGGAACAAGCCCGGGTACAGCAGATTCAGACATGATGTTGTGCAGACCCCCAACTTCGAAATATACCATTACCTTAAAAATGATTCGCTGCTGAACACGATCTCCGACTGGTCGGAGAAATGGTACCAGATTCATTTAAGAACATTCCAGGATACTTTCCGCAAAAGGAATCCGGTGATCTTTTACAACAATCATGCTGATTTTCAGCAGACCAATACGATAAGCGGACTGATCGGCTCGGGAACAGGTGGAGTTACTGAGAGCCTCAAGAACAGGGTAATTATGCCGGTAGCTCCCACTCTTGCCCAGACTGACCATGTGCTGGGCCACGAACTCGTGCACGCATTCCAGTTCAACATGTTTGTCAACAGCGATACCGTGACCGGATACTCTTTAAGGAACATGCCTTTATGGATGATCGAGGGCATGGCTGAATACCTGTCGATCGGAAGTGTTGATCCCAATACCGCCATGTGGATGAGAGACGCACTGGTCAATGATGATTTCCCGACATTGAAGAAACTGTCGACCGAGTCGAAATATTTCCCTTACCGCTACGGACATGCTTTCTGGGCCATGGTTGCAAAAACATGGGGCGACTCAATTGTAATGCCGCTCTTCAGGAAAACTGCACTATACGGGGTTAATACAGCGATCGATTCGGTATTCCGGTTCAACGAGAACACTCTTTCAGGGTTTTGGAAAAGTGCAATGGAACAGCATTTCAGGCCATACATAGAGAACAGGAGTAATTATATTCCGGGCAAAGAGATCATTTCGGGAACAAACGCCGGGAGGCTCAATATTTCACCTGCAATCAGTCCTGACGGCAGATATGTTGCCTTCTTTTCAGAGAAGAATCTGTTTACTCTTGATCTTTTCCTCGCAGAAGCAGAAAGCGGCAGGATAATAAGAAAGCTGTCGAGTGTGGTAAGGAACACCGATATTGACGATTTCAGCTTTATTGAGTCAGCCGGGACATGGTCGCCCGACGGGGATAAGTTTGCCTTCGTAGTATTCAGTAAAGGGAGAAACAGGCTTGCCATTGTTGATATAAACAGGACCAGGAGGATAAGAGAAATCGACATAAAAGGAATAGATGCATTCTCAAATCCGGCCTGGTCGCCTGATGGCAGAAAGATCGTCTTCTCCGGCATGGTTGACGGGGTGACCGATCTTTACCTTTTCAATATGAATTCAGGAGTTGTTGAGAAACTGACTGATGATATCACATCAGCCATACATCCCTCCTGGTCGGCCGACGGTAATTACATTGTTTTCTCAAGGGAGAAGATAACCAGGTACCCCGATCAGAGGAAATTCAGCTTTGATATTGCCATTCTCGATCTTAATAAGAGAACCATAAAAGTTATTGATGCATTCAGCGGAGCGTACAATCTTAATCCTTTCTTCTCACCTGATGGCAGATCAGTCTATTTTCTTTCCGACGCTGATGGCTTCAGGAACCTCTATAAGTATGAAATTGAAACACAAAACCTGGAGAGGCTGACGGACCTTGTTACGGGAATAAGCGGTATAACCCCTTTTTCTCCGGCTTTCAGTGTTGCCAGGGAGAAGGACATGGTTGTTTATACCTATTATTTCAACAACAGTTACAGGATCTGGATTGCCGAAGGAACCGACTTCAATCCTGTAGCGGCCGACCGGCATCTTGTAAATCTGGAGGCAGGCACATTGCCTCCCCTCCGGCACATTGCAGGCAATGTTGTTGATGCAGCCCTGTATAACCGCTTCGAGATCCCCGGTTTGGCGGAGGACTCCCTGAAGGAGGTTGCATATCGTCCGAAATTCAAGCTTGATTATATTTCGAACACAGCAAATATCGGAGTCTCAACAGGTATTGTCAGCAACAATATGGCAGGCAGCGTGAATATGATCTTCAGCGATATGCTTGGTAACAATCAGCTCTATTCTTCGCTTAACCTCAACGGTGAGATATATGATTTCGGAGGTCAGTTCGCCTATATTAACCAGAAAGGAAGACTGCGGTGGGGTGGAGCAGTTTCTCACGTGCCTTACCGTATGGGAAACATGTATCTTGTTGGTGATTCTATAAACTACGGAGATGACAGGATCCCGGTCAACAATCTGATTCTCGATTATATCAGGATGTTTGATGATAATATAACGGCATTTGCCTTCTATCCCCTGTCCCAGAACAGGAGGTTTGAAGCCGGCGGCTCTCTTTCGTGGTACTACTACAGAATTGACAGGTTTAATAATTATTATCTGCTGAACGGGATGCCGATAGGCGGCACAAGGGAGAAGATTGATGCACCGAAGGGGAACAATTACCAGCAATTATCGTTTGCCTATGTTGAGGATAATTCGTATTTCGGCCTTACTGCACCCCTGCAGGGCCATCGTGCCCGTTACCAGGTTCAGAAATACTTCGGGGCGGTCGATTTCTACACTGCATTGTTTGATTACAGGAAGTATTTCTACATGAAACCCTTCAGCCTTGCTTTCAGGCTTTATCATTACGGCAGGTATGGCAGCGGTGCCTCAAGCGAACTGGTATCACCCATTTACCTTGGTTATCCGTGGCTTGTAAGAGGATATGAGAAGATGTCCAATTATGATGATCCTTCATTGCAGGCAGGGGCATTTAATGTATCGCGGCTTAGCGGGGAAAAGGCATTTGTTGCCAACGCTGAGTTCAGGATCCCGCTTTCGGGTCCCGAAAGGCTTTCCCTTATCAAATCAAGATGGTTCCTGACCGATCTCAACCTCTTCTTCGACGGAGGCCTGGCCTGGTCGAAGGGTCAGAAGGTGATCTTTGACTGGAGCCCAGCCAATGTGCCACTAGAAAAGCGTTATCCTTTTTACAGCACGGGAATTTCAATAAGGGTGAATGTACTTGGTGCCCTGATTGTAGAACCTTACTGGGCTTTCCCTCTTCAGAACGGGGGTTTCAGAAACAGGGTCTTCGGGATCAATTTTGTACCCGGCTGGTAGAGATTGTATAAATCGTCAGCGATCGCGGTAATTGAACCTTAATAATGTAGCTCTTCCGGCCCCTCCTTCATTCGAGATGAGCATGTCGCCATTGTCAAGGAATGTAATTCCTTCAGGCTGATTAAACAGTTGAAGATCGAGTCTTTCGATATGCTCAACCGAACCTTCCATATTAAAGACGAACAGCAGTTTTTCAATGGCGGAAATAATATAGAGCCTGTTTGTGAGCGGGTGAATGGCAATTGCAGAAGGCCGGAGCTCGATCTGAAACTCCTTTTTAGCCTTCTTTTTACCTGGAACTGTCAGGTCGGGTAAGTAATCTTCAGCATATTTTCTTATTTCCGAAAGGTCAAACTTAATGACTGGTTTTTCAATGAGTTTCTTTTTCTTAAGGTCGAATCCATATACTACTCTCCTGCTTTTCTTTGCATCTTCAATATTGCTCTTTGGTGCAATCAGAAGCCTGTTATTGCTGCTGTCGTAGCATAGTCCTTCATTTTCCGCCGCGGGTAAACCCAGCCTGTAATATGTCCTGGTGAATTCTCCCTCTTCGTAATCGGGGATCTCGTAGAGAACAGCATCGCTTCTCAGAACATATATAGTTTTTCCCACCCTGGCTATACCTTCATAATCACCGTCGGCATGGAAGAAAAAGTGCCTTCTGACTGAGCCTTTCTCCAGGTCGAAGAAAAACAATACTCCGTTTTCATCCTGTATCGCTGCAATGGTTGATGTGTCGATTACGGTTATTCCTGATATCTCGTGCAATACTGCGGGCAGGAAGTATCTGAAGTGGGGGCTTTTAAGGTCGTAGCCGATCGGGCTGTAGTTCTTTTCCGGGGAGGGAAGGCCTGGCTCACCGGGACTCCCGGGATTGCCGCAGCCGGATAAGCTTAAGCAGGTCATAAACAATAGAAGCATAATTGTGAATCTGTTCCGGTTTATCATATTACTACTTTAATGACTTCAACAGGAAACCAGTTTCCATGACCGGTAAGTTTTCTTTGCCGCAAGAATATATACCAACATTCTTCAGGTGTAAAATAGAATCATCCGCAAGGCCGGTCGGGAGACCTTCTGTCTGATGCTTGTTCTTTTTCACTTTCCTCAATGTCCTCCTGCTCCTCGTCTCCATCCACGCCGGGCTTGCATATTATCAGGCCGGCCTTTTTGATGAGGTAATAAGCTACCGAAAGGGAAGCAACAAGCACCCCGAGCCCGATAATCACTATCCCCGTGAGCTCTTCAAATTTCAGCACGACCACTTTGCGCGCTATGGCAATAATGGCTACCAGGACAACCACTTCAACATGAACGACGTTTCGCTGGAGGTAAACTTTGATAGTGTCAAGCAGCTCGATGCCTATCAGCACCAGCAGAAAAACCCCGAACAGATCTAGAAGATTATCCAGATCGATTAAAAGGTAATCCGATTCAACAATGCTCTTGACAAGGTAATAGCCGAGCTCAATGGTGGCCAGTACAAGAACTCCTGCCATCATTACTATCAGAACATAAATAATTGTCTTTTCAGTATTCCTGGCCAGCTTTCTCAGCGACCGTCCGGGTACGGGTTTTTTTACTTCCATTGTTGTCCTCTTTTTAGAACGCCGGTCCATACCGGATTGTAAGGTTTTTCAGTCCTGAAGATACATATAAATTCTCATTTATCTGCTTTTATTAAAGAACTTAAATAGTTCCATTGCCAGCAACACGGGAATGGCCAGCGCAATCAGATAAAGCCATTCGTTAAGGGTTACAGGTTCTGTTCTGAGGATGTTCTGCATGAATGGCAGTTGCATACTGAGAATATGAATACCCTGGGCTGCCAGAACACCGAATACCAGGATAACATTTCTCCTCAATGGAACCTTGAATGCTGATGCATGTTCGGAACGGCAATTGAATGCATGAAAGTTCTGCATAAACACCATTAGCAGGAGAATGATATTCCTTGACTGGAATTCATCAAGCCGGGTATAGTTATTTAGCCAGTACCAGACCCCGAATACTATTCCTCCGATTATGAAACTCGATACCAGGGTTTGCCTTACCATCAGCGGATTGAATATTCTCTCTGCCGGAGATCTGGGAGGCCGTTTCATTGCGCCGGGCTCACCTCCCTCGAAGGCAAGGGCAACATCCTGTATCCCGTTGGTCACAAGGTTCAGCCATAACAGCTGAACGGCAAGGAGGGGAAGCGGAAGGCCCGCCATTATCGAAGCCACGAAAAGTAAAACTTCTGCTGCCCCGGTTGAGATCAACAGGTAAATGACCTTGCGGACATTATCATAAGCATAGCGTCCCTCCTCAACTCCCGCAACAATTGAGGAAAAATCATCATCGGTAATTATCATCGAACCAACCTCTTTGGCCACATCGGTTCCCGATCCCATTGCCACACCAATGTTGGCACGCTTAAGTGCAGGAGCATCATTCACACCATCACCGGTAACCGCAACATACTCCCCTTTACGTATAAGTACATCCACTATATCAAGCTTCTGGGCCGGCGAAACCCTTGCAAAAACAGTGGATGATTCTACCAGTTTTTTAAAATCAGCACTATCTGATGAACCGGCATCAGCAAGCATCTGTCCGGTAACCACACTGGTCTTTTCATCACCGATCCCCAGATCCCTTGCAATGGTCCCGGCAGTTTCAGGATGGTCGCCGGTGATCATTATCACTCTGATCCCTGCCTCATGGCACTCTTCAACAGATTTGCGCGACTCGGGCCGGAGAGGATCTATAAAACAGACCAGGCCATAGAAAGTCAGGGGAGGTATATCTTCATCATCGTAGAGATCTTTTTTCCTGAAGCCTGGATACTCTCCACTTGCAAATGCCAGGACCCTGTAACCTTCTTTGGAGGATTTTTCAGCATCTTTTATAATCTGCTCCTTGTCAATCTTCACGATTGCACCATTTACCGACATAGTTTCGCAGAAATTAAGAATGGTTTCAACCGCTCCCTTCACTCCGACGTACACCGATTCGTTCCTGGAGCAAAATGACGCAGAATATTTCCTCTCTGATTCGTACGGAATTTTACCAATCGACGATTTCTCAGCACGCAGAATTTCCGGGTCTGTCCCCAGTTTGAAGCTCATTCCAAGCAGCGCCACATCCATCGCATCACCGTGGTGTATCCATTTACCTTCTCTGTTTTCGAGTGAGGCTTCATTGGCAAATACTGCTATTCTGCATATTTTCATCAGCTCCTCTGAGCCAGAGGCAGATACCTCCTCTCCTTCAGTACCATTTTCTGCCACTTTGCCCTCCCCGTTATAACCCTCACCCGAAATAATGAATTGTCTGCCGTCTGGAAGGAGTATCATCCTGGCGGTTTGCTCATTCACGGTAAGTGTTCCTGTTTTATCGCTGGCTATGACTGTACAGCTTCCAAGGCTTTCAACGGAATTGAGCCTTCGGACAATCACATTTCGTTTTGCCATCCGTTTTGCAGCTATGGAGAGGGCAACGGTCAAAGCCACCGGTAATCCCTCAGGAATGGCTGAAACAGCAAGGGCAACCACGAAGAAAAATATCGTTGCAGTGTCCATGCCCTGTGTACGGAGAACCACCGCAAGGATAACACTGAGGGCTATAATGAAGATGCTTATCTGCCGGATAAATCTTTCCATCCGGTTAACCAGTGGCGGTTTGGCAGATGCCGATCCGGCAACATCCTGAGATATCATGCCCACCTGGGTTTCGATACCGGTCGCAACTGCAACACCCCGGCCTCTGCCTTTTATAACGGTTGAGCCGGCAAAAGCCATATTGGTCCTTTCGGCGACACCCAGTTTCTTCTGTAACACGGTACTCTGTTTTACCGCAGCAATTGACTCACCGGTAAGGAAGCTTTCATCAATTTCAAGGCCTGCTGTACCAATGAGTCTAAGGTCAGCCGGGACCCTGGCACCGGATTCAAGCAGGATGATATCACCCGGAACCACCTCTTCCGAAGGTATTTCTGATTCTTTCCCGCCTCTTATTATCCGGGCCCTGTTCTTCATCATTTTCTTCAGGCTCTCGGCACTTTTTTCGGCATTGAATTCCTGAAACGAACCAAGGGCACTATTGATAATGATTACCAGCAATATGAATATGGCGTCTTTACCTTCTCCGATAAGAACAGATGCAACAGCTGCTGCAATAAGTATGAAGATGAGCGGATTGATCAGCTGATGAAAAATTATTTTCCAGATTGTCACCCTGCTGCCTTCCGGAAGCCTGTTCTCGCCATACCGGTTAAGGCGGGAATCTGCATCATCCTGCTTCAGGCCCTCAGGCCCGGTATCGAGTTCACTGTAAACCTGCTCTTCATTTAAAGAGTGCCAGTACATATCAATGGGATCAGGCTTGCCCTTTCTCTTTTTCATATAATATGAGGATTATTAACAAAATACTTCTTCATGCATGAAACAAACTGAACAGGCTGTGCTGTTCGTGAAACTATCTGTCGTAAAAGGTTAACCTAATACCTTGTGGTGAGCACCACATTGCCGAACCGTTTTATTTCATCTCCCTCGATGAATACGGTGTCGCCGCCATAATTGAGATTCTGATCAATTATTTCGTCGATAATGTCATCAATTATCCCTTTCTGATCTTTCCTGTGTTCCTCTACCGGAATAACCTGATCGTCGAGCAGCAAAGCAGGCTTGTAGAACCCTTTCTTAACAAAGAGTGTTTTGCCACGGCCATGTTTTATGGCGTGCCATATCTCATTGTAATCAGTCAGGAACTTATTGGTGCTTACCGATTTAAAAAGCTCTGCAAGCCTGTCGAGGTTCCTTTTTCTGATGAGTCCGGTCATCTCTCCCCATGCTTCCGTTACAATGGCGGCAGCCTTTTCGGCATCGCGGTTCTGGTTTATATGACCGATTATCAGGTCTTTTCTGTCGGCCACCTTCAGGTAATGATGAAAATTACGCGTTTCAGTGGCAAGAAATATGGGCAGCAGATTATCTTTTATTGCCTCGTTTACGGCTTTATCGACCCTGTTGAAGAACTCTTCGATGAGGTTGTCCTGGCCCTTTACCGTTGACAGTTTCTCCCTGTCGGTTGTATAAAGATTGTTTTCCATGGGAAAAGCACCCCTCTTTTCTTCAGTAACCATGTCGTTGTATGCTTCAATCAGCCTTGCCTGCTGCCTGCTGAGCACAACGACATAATAGGCTGATTCCTGGTGCATTGCCCTGACAAGATCCCTTGTTGCGAAAGTATCGTCGATAACCACGCGGTTTTGAACAGGAACGGGAAGCCTGGTATATTCAGCGAAATCGGGGCAGGCAAATATTATGAGGCTTTCCAGGTTGTGGCTGTGATCAATCTTTTCAACCAGATGGTTGAGCTTCTCCATGATAGGCCAGACAAACCTTTTGTCATAATCGTTAAGCAATCTGTTTTCCGCGTCCCTCAGCAGGTTTTTCAGATTTATCGGATCTTTCTCATTATCAGGCCTGGTGCGATGTGTGTTCAGGGTAATTGTAACGCAACCTTCCTGGTAGATGTTTCTGACTTTCTGAAGCAATGGATTCATGCGATTCTGATTATGTTACAACTCTGTCACGCCTGATATTTGCTCCAAGCACGATGGCCCCGCTAATCAGAATTATATTCTTCACTATATATTGTCCCTCGATGGTGAGACTTACAGGGAATATGTAAAACACCTCCTGCGGAAAAAGAAAAAGTGGAGTAAAGGTTCCCAGCATCTGAAGGAACAGAAGGAGAAGGGTTGCTCTCATAAATCGATTGATTATCAATCCAATGCCAATAAGGACTTCCCATACCGCAAGTCCGTAGATAATGACTTTGTCAGGCAGGAGATTGAAGGTCAGCTTGTCAATTGTTTTGATTGCTAGGTCTTCTGCAGGGCTCATCCCTTCAAAAAATTTCAGGAACCCGAACCAGAAGAAAATTATCCCGATACTTATTCGCAGCAGCATGAGGCCATTTTTTGCCATCCAGCCTGTTATGGCCTTCTCAGCTTTTTCAAGTTTCAGATTAGAGTTCATAATTGTATTTTTTTGTTTCAGAGGTAATATACATAAAATAGTAACAGCAAAAAAATCGCTTTTGTTCAGGGAACAGGAATGGAGTAATATAAACCGGATTCCGGTCCAAGGGGTATCCCGATCCATATCCAGACCACCAGCAGCAGGGTCCATACTATGAAGAACACCACCGAATAGGGCAGCATTGTTGCAATAAGGGTGCCAATGCCCGCCTTTTCATCATATTTCTGGTAATATACTATTATGAGGGCGAAGAAACTCATCATGGGTGATATAACGTTCGTAACGCTGTCGCCAATTCTGAATACAGCCTGGGAGAGTTCGGGCGAGTAACCCAGAAGCATGAACATGGGTATGAATACCGGGCCGATTAAAGCCCATTTTGCGGAAGCGCTGCCCATAAACATATTAATAAAGCCCGAGAAGAGTGTGAATAGGATTACTATGGGTATCAGCCCGAGATCCATTTCCTTCAGGACCGCAGCCCCTTTTATGGCTATCAGCAAACCGAGGTTGCTCCA
>CAYRQY010000034.1:0-15019 GCA_964426435.1 uncultured Rikenellaceae bacterium
TTATGTTTCCACTTCACGGAAATCCGTCACTTCGTTCATTTTCTCTGCCCTCAGATGGTAAATTACCCTTCTCTTGCAGCGAGCATTACTATCTGAAAGTCACAAACATTATCACCGGGTTATCAAAATAAGTTAGTTGGTCAGCTATTTCTTGCAGCTCTCTCTTCTTTTCCGGGTATTTAGGATTATTGTTCTTAAAATCATTACTTTGGATGTGCATTTTAAGATCAAATGATGTCACATACATTACCATTGTAGAATCGTTTACCTGTGCCTGTGGAAAAAACCTTGGACCTGCATCAAAATCATTATGAATTCCGGTAGTAAACAATGGATTATCTGTACTGGTTGGTTCACAGAAAAATAATTCTTTAGTACTCTTGTTATAAATGCCTAAAGCATATGTTGTATTATACATTGTTGTAGTCGGGCTGAGGTCTATGGTTTTTGCAGATAATCTTTTAGCGGGAAAACGGTTACCGTATTGGCAGTTTATAAATAGATAATCTTCGGTCTGAAAAGCATACCATACGTGTAAATAGTTGAAAAAACTCGGTCCCTGTGGGAATAGAATCCTTTCAGAATCGGGTTCTTTTAGCTTTCCAAGTTTAAATACATATTCGGCAACCAGTTCATTGTTATCATTTAAATAAAACAAAGTATCATTGTTCAGTTCTTTATAGTATATTAAATCTTTAAATGGATAAATACTTACATCTTGTTCCAGAGCACTGGGCCGTCCACTTAGTAGATCGTAATTTTTAAACCTATGTAAAATATCCCCGTGTTTGTTCTTGATTACAGCTTTTAGTTTAACCTTTCCAGTGTTGTTATTGACATGCCCAAAAATTAGAGAGTCGCGTATTATTTCCCATCTTAGCACAGCACTCGTGTCATTTATTAACAAACTATTCTTATATTTATCTACAAAGGTACCATCGACATTATACTCAAGAATATCAACTGTTTGTGATAAATAGATCATGGGCTTACGTCCGGAACCTATTCCCATATCGGAGATGACCACATATTCTCCCGGTCCCCTCCCTTTATTGCCTATCTTGCTAATGAAATTCCCTTTAGAATCATACAGAAGACATTTTTCACTATCTCTGATTAGTATCAGATCTCCTGAGATTTTTCTATAACCCAGGCCTCGTATGATGAGGCTGTCATTGGTCTCAAGAGGAACGTAACGAATACTTTCAGCAAAAGAGCTCAGATTTGCCACTTTCCAGTTATCAACATTAAATTCTATATCTACTATATTATGAGAATGACTATTATGTTCACTGTTACATGAGAAAATAATCAACAGTAATGGAATACACAGGTTAAATCTCATTTCAATCAATTTCTATGAGAACTTATTAGATTTATCTGGGCGACTGCTGGGCCAGGAAGCGGGGAGTGGGGAGCGAGGTTCTAAGAATATGGATCTTACTCTTTTGGTGTAACCACAATCAACACAGGATTATCAGTCTCCTTAAGGGAATCGGCAAGTTTTTTTAAATCCTCTTTCTTTTTGGGGTATTTTACTTTTGCATTGGTAAAATCTTCGCTTTCAACATAATTCTTTAGCGTAATTGCATCAACCAGCGAGAACATCTTGCTGCCACTACAATGTACGTTTAAAAACCTTACATCCTGAGTAAAATCAGGACCGCCACTCAAATCATCCCTTAATCTGATCTTTTCAAAATTACCAGGAATATTGGCTATGGTTTCCAGGTAGATTCCCGTTTCAAACTTGTACTTGGTCTTTGTTGTCTTGTCAAAAAGAATGCAATTAAATCCTTTAGATCTGTCTGCAAATACATAATAAAAAAATACATATCTTGATGTCTCGTAGATGCTGAGAATACCGGTTACCTGATCTCTGCTCCTCAGTTGGTGGCCCCACATCTCAGGAGTAACAAGTGTTCCATGTGTATCAAAAATGATACGGGGTTTAAAAGACTTTTCTTTTGCATCCACATAAAAGACGGTATCGCTGAATACTTCCCTGAAGCAAACCATCTTTTCGCTTAGATAGACACATGCCCATCGTGAATGATGTCCCGTTATACTCTGCCTGACACCATAACAATTTGGTTTAAAATGAATTGTGTCACTTACAGTGTTAATCAATAAGCTTAAAGTTGGCGCGGTAATATTATAGGGTTCTAGTGCCAGAAATGTATAGTCCGTTTCCGGAACCATGCTGATGGTTGATGGGATGGGCTACTTGAGTGAAAGAGAACTTATGAAAGTATAACCTATTTCGGAAATACCGTATACAAGTAATTTACGATCTACGCCTGACAGGACTGTTAATTGCTTATTATCTGAACTGACATCAAAATCAGTAACAGAAGTGTATTCTTCAGGTCCTCTTCCTAAATTTTGAAGTTTAAAAAGAAATTTGCCCTCTATATCGAAACACATAATGTCACCTCCCAATCCACTGTTCTTTATGTAGATTTTATCATCTACACTAACAATTTTTACTGCAAATTCGCCAAGCAATGAATTCTTCGTTGTTTGCAGGGGTATGTATTCAACATTAGCGGCGAACCCAGATAGTTTTGTTATCGTGGACTTCGGTTCCGAAAGAAGGTCGATTCTGATAACTGGATCTGAATTACTTAAATCCTCAGACCTTTTGATGCCACAGGAACAGAAAATCATTAAAATAAATACTAATAGTCTTATTCTCATTATTAGAAATTGATTTGTGATTTGCTTTGCCCGCCGTCTTTGTCCCGATTTACTGATCAGAAATATTGATGCAATTCAGGATTTCCTTGCAGGTGAGAATCTGGGATGTTTTGAAATCATTAGGTTGCAAAGAAAATAAACAAACATTTTGACTTAAAAGACCGATTACCGGATCATACATGGTTTTCTGGTGATTTGGCTACTCTAATCTTGTATGTAATTTTATTATAATCATCTTTCAGAGAGCAATCTAAGAGGATCATTGATATAATAATTTGCTGTCCCATTTTCTTTTTTGTCAGAAGATTGTCGTCAGCGAGTTGGTTCAGATAATCTGCAATTGAATGACTATTCACGCTTGGCTATCAAATCAGGTTGGATAGCCTTTTTGAAAGTTAGGGAGTCAGGATTTTGTCTCGTGTCATAAATTCTTAGAATCTCAACTTGTGATCTTGATTCTCTGTAGAATACAGAATTATGCCTTGTGAGTACACATTTTCTTATTCTTTCCCTTTTAAAAATGATTGGATACTGTTTAGGATTAATTGAAATTTGATCAATTACGGTTTCTGTCAGATCGATAAAACTTACAGCCACTTTTGCATCCCAGTTCTTATTCAGATGTTCCAGTACGGCAGCGAGGTCATTTTCAGCAAGCGGCGACCAGACAATCTTTTTAGGCATTTGAGTATTTCTTACGGAACTTGCCTAAAATAGCTTTATTGGCTTTGCCCTTACCCGATTCTATTTCATCAATTGCATCGAAAATTCCTTTTTTCTGAGCTTTTGACAGCTTCTCCCAATCGTTTAGATCCCTTTTGCTGTTAAGATAGTTCATCATTAATCCGTAAAACTCCTCAAGCCGACTCTTCTCAAGTGAATCGATCTGTCTGAATATTTTAAGTTTTAAATCAGAAATTGTCATGGTGAAGATATTTATGTAAAGATACGAAAATTCGCACAAAAAGTTATTTCGGACGTAATTCAGCGCTTGCACCTTAGCTCTTTCACCCATTGTACCACTCCCTGATCTCTTCCGGCAATAAGTTATTTGGCAAAGACTTCCATGCAATAGAAATGATGAGATCCATAAGACTCAAACTGCAGGATAAATATGAAAAAGATCCAAATTTGAAGGAAAAAAGACTCCTGCTTAAAAGTTTAAATCCCTCTTCTGAAGAGTATCCATCGTTTAAAGAAAGGATCATCTATAGTATAGGAACCCTTCGCCTTTAATAATAATCCCTTCCCGGCAAGTCTTTTAAGAGAGCTGAAAACGGTGCTTGCAGCTCCCGTGCCATACGTTTTAGAAAATTCATCTGACAATGGAGAGATATCAGTTGATGCTATTCCTGTCGGTAACAAGGACTATCAACCACTGTTCCGAACTTAAAAGGATTTGGTTTCATAATATTGCGATTTTTTTCGTTGCGATATTATTCGCATACAAATATGCGTATTTGTTCGCTAGCAACAAAATATGTCGTGCAGTCCTGCAGTCGTGCAGTCCTGCGTGCAGTCCTGCAGTCGTGCTTCCGCTTAGCGGAACTTCGTCGCGGGGCTCCTGAGTCGAGCAGTCGTGCTTTGTCAGCCGAAGCCTTGCTTTGCAAACCGTCTTCGTCCCGATTATCGGGACTACGGCGGACGAAGTCCGTAGCTTCCATTGGCCACCGTAACGAAGTGGAGGTTGCTGCGAAAGAGGTGTCGTAGACGGGTGATTCGTGAGGTTTGATATGATCAAACAAGGTGGGTTTGACCTTGATCCAATCCGAATAATTGTGTATCTTTGTAGAAAATGTAAAAATGGTTGACTATAGGGATATTATTACACTGGAGCCTGGTAAACGCAGTGGGAAGCCTTGCATCAGAGGGATGAGAATAACCGTAGGTGATATTCTTGGCTGGCTGGCTGCAGGAATGACCACCAGTCAGATACTTACTGAATTCGATGAACTTAACGAGACTGATATTCTTGCTGCACTGAGCTATGCAGCTGACAGAGAGAACAAGAATTATCAGGTTGCGGTATGAAACTCCTTTTTGATCAAAACATTTCCCATAGAATCCTGGATAAACTCCCTGAACTTTTTAAAGAATCCTCTTCCGTTAAAAAAGAAGGATTAATCAATGAAACTGACAAAATTATATGGGAATTTGCAAAGCGTGAAGGATTCGTCATAGTAACCCGTGATTCTGATTTTACCGATCTGAATGCCCTCTATGGCTTCCCTCTAAAAATAGTCTGGATCAGATCGGGGAATTTAAGAACTGATGATATAGCCGATTTACTGATCAGAAATATTGATGCAATTCAGGATTTCCTTAAAGATGAGAATCTGGGATGTTTTGAAATCATTAGGTTGCAAAGAAAATAAACAAACATTTGTACTTAATCAGGTAAATCAAGAATCAAATATCCCGAATCACAATTCCCGAATCGGATCTCCCCTTTATACACGCTTCCGCCCCGTCAGTCCCATGCTATGAAACCGACAAAATATTATAAATCAATCGGTTCAGACCAAAAAGTTATCTGATTATAAATATAGGCAAAATCTTTGAAATAGCAATAGCCAGTAACAGAAAAACTGCGGTACAGATATGAAAAAGATCCAAAAGCTTAATTCTACTTCTCTACTTCGGTTATAAGTCCCTCGAGTTTCGGAATGTCCTCCTTTATTGTTCTCCAGACAACTAAAATATCAACCCCTAAGTAGTCGTGAATCAGCTTATCCCTCATTCCCGCAATTTCTTTCCAGGGTATCTTATAGTATGTTTGCTTCGTGTCGGCTGATATCTTTTTAGATGCTTCGCCAATTACCTCAATGTTTCGGATAACTGCATCCTGAACCATCTCATTATTCTTGAATTCCTTTAACGATAATCCTTTGCTAAACTCATTAATCTTCCGGATGCATTCAGTAATATTGTCAAAATATAATTGATCTTTGCTGTTCATTACAGAATTCTGATGAGGTCTTTTTTTATACTTTTTTTGATCCTGCTGTTCCTTAAAGCGCCGCTTGTTACCAAATCTACCTTAATTCCAATTATATCAGAGAGCTCGTTTTCTAATCTTATCAGGGTTAAAAGTGATGGAGTATCTTTGAATTCAACGAGGATATCAATATCGCTACCCGGCCTGTTCTCACCTCTGGCAAAAGATCCGAATATTCCGATCCTAAGAACTTTATATCCCTTCAGATGACTTAATATTTTATCTTTAATTTCTGAGTGCTCCATCTGCTCTTTTCTTTTATGCAAATCTATTAAAAATCGCACGTTTCACAACACTGATTCCTTTATATATTATGTGTTAAATTATTAAAAGGCAGCAGGCTAAAGAGCTAAAAATCCCGCCTGACCACCGAATGACCTATTAATTCTCCCCTTCCTTCAGGCTCCACGCACAAAGGCGAAAGTTACAGGGGTGACTGATGAAAAATATTTATTAAATTTGCTGATCCTATAGTGTCCGGGGCGAGCCCTGAATGTATGAGAACAATATTGTCAAAATACCCGTGCGAACTCTTTTGCGTCCTTGCCCTGCTGATGCTGAGCGCCTGCACTGACAGGCCCGGCGATTCTGCCGTAAATACCGGTAAAACAGCCCTTCCTGATCCCGATTATACCGGTATTACAATCCCTCCAAATATCGCTCCCCTTAACTTCATCGTAACAGAAAAGGGAAATAAATTTCACGCAGAATTCACCGGAACTAACGGCTACTCATTCACTGTTTCTTCAAAAAACGGGAAGATCATCATACCTCCCGGAAAATGGAAAAGGCTTCTTTCCGGCAACGCCGGCGGAGAGACGCACATATCTATTTTTGTTAAACCGAAAGGGGGTGGATGGCAGAAATATGATCCCATCAAATGGTATATTGCTGAAGAACCTGTCGATGCGTATATCTCCTACCGATTGCTCTATCCCGGCTACCAGAGCTGGAACGAGCTCAGCATCAGACAAAGAAGCCTTTCAGATTATCGTGAGAGGTCTGTCATCGAGAATACCGTCGCCGATGACAACTGTATAAACTGCCACTCCTTCAATAACGGCAGGACGGATGATTTTCTCTTCCATATGAGAGGCAGCATGGGCGGAACATATTTCTACAACAGCGGCCGGCTCACAAGAACCAACCTGAAGACAAAGGAGATGAAAAACGGCGCTGTCTATCCCAGATGGCACCCTTCGGGAAAGTTTGTTGCATTCTCGTCAAACAATATAGTGCAGCAATTCCATACTGCCGATAATAAGAAGATCGAGGTAATTGACCTTGAATCATCGCTCGTACTCTATGATGTTGAAAAGAATGAGATGATGAACGTTGATCTCATCGAAAAGGAGAAGTATATGGATACTTACCCCGAGTGGTCGCCCGACGGTACATACCTCTATTTCTGCAGGGCAATGCAGGTTGCAGAGGATTATGACTACAGGGATATTAAATACGACCTGTACAGGGTTCGTTTCGACAGGGAGACCAGAACATTCCGGGGTGAAGAAATGGTTTTTAATGCTTCGGGAATGGATAAAAGCGTTGCCTTTCCCCGGGTATCCCCCGACGGGAGGTTCCTTGTGCTCACTCTTGCCGATTACGGATGCTTTCCCATCTGGCACAGCGAAGCAGATCTGTGGCTTATTGATCTTGAGACAATGGAAGCATCACTTCTTGGCCTGAACAGCGGCTTCACCGACAGCTATCACTCATGGTCATCTGATGGCAGATGGCTGGTTTTCAGCAGTAAAAGGAAGGACGGGCTCACCGCCCGGCCCTATCTGGCCCGCATAGGGGATGACGGCAAATCGGACAAACCCTTCGTTCTGCCGCAGAAAGACCCTGCCTTCTATGACAGGTTTCTTAAGAGCTACAATATTCCCGAGTTCACGGAACTTAAGATCGGACTGACGCCGGGGAAAATCCGCAGGGCGGCCTCCGTTACGGCAGCCGAAGCAAAATGGCGCGGAATCTGATCATTAATCCTTATAAATGTTCGGAATGATAAGGATAGCTGATCCAAAACATCCATACTCAGGTTACCTGCCGTATCTGCTCTTCTTCACGGTCTTGTTTGTTTTCTTTGCCTTCTTTGGCAATTATATCCTGTTCATCCAGGAAAAATCATCTCTCTTTATCTTTTCAAAGGAATATCTGGCCCTTAACCTGGCAAGACCCGGCAGCCTCCTTGTTTACTCGGGAAAACTGCTTGCCTCATTTTTCATTTTTCCTGTCGCCGGTGCGGTAATTGTATCCCTGACACTCACATTAACGGCATTCCTGATATCAAGGACTTTATCGGTTCTGACCGGAAATGATTCCGCGTTTATACCCTTAATGATATCTGCACTGCTCTTTTACCTTCAGGCCTCTTACCAGTACCTCTATTACAACAGTCTGGGACTATTTCTCCAGGCAGCACTTTTCTTTCTGACCATCAGGTATTTCAAGGTCTGGCTGCCCGTGATAATTGCCCCTGCATGGTATTTCATAACAGGCAGTTTTGCCTGGATCTACATTGTGATGTATCTGCTTTACCTTGTTTTCTTTGTCAGGGGAAAAGCGTGGATCACTGCTTCCGCAACTGTGCTGATAATGGTTCTTTTTATCGTGATCTCCAGGGAATTCATTTTTTACCATTCAGCCCGTTCGCTTATTATCTGGCCATACTCTCCCGATGATATAGCAGGGCAGCAAAGGTTATTCATCGCGGCAGTGCTGGTTATCGCTCTTCTTCCCGCCGGAGCCGTTTTAAAGATTCGTCTCAGAATTCCGAAAAAGATACCCCCTGTTGTCGCAAAACTGGCTCCTTCACTACTGCCCCTAATGTTAGTGATTGTCATGGCATTTTTTAAGTACGACAATAAAACAAGGCGCCATGCCACAGTCGAAAAGATGTTTTACGAAGGGAGGTATAACGATATAATCGCCTATAACACCAAATACCCGTCGAACAATATTCTCTCTCTTTTTCTGAATAATGTTGCACTGTGCGAGACGGGCCGGCTTAACGACATGCTTTTTCATTTCCGTCAGCGGCCCGACGGCCAGACTCTTTTCTTCAAATGGGAGATGCTTGGCGAAATACTGAAGCTGGGAGGTTATTTCTACTACACCACAGGTATGATAAATGAGGCCCACAGGTGGGCATTTGAAAACATGGTTATGAAGGGCCACACACCCGAGGGACTGAAAATGCTGATCCGCACCGAGCTTATTAATGGTAATTACCCGATGGCCTCGAAGTATATAAAACTTCTCAGGGGAACTCTCTTCTACAGGGATGAAGCAAGAGCTTTCGATAAACTGCTTTTCGATGACGGGGCCGTACTTGCAGATCCTCTTCTCGGACCCGCAAAGAGGGATAAACTGGAAACTGATTTCTTTGTCTTTACGGACGATCCGTACTATAATCTCACCCGGGCGGTTTCGTCAGAAAAAGCCAACAGGAATGCTCTCGATTACCTGCTTGCCTACTGCATGCTGACCGAGAATTTTGAGGTTATCGCCGAAAAGCTTCCGAAGCTTGAGAGTTATGGCTTTGCCCGTATACCGGTACATCTCGAGGAGGCTGCAATGGCATACAGCACAATGCTGCAGGGGAGGCTTCCCGACACAGGAAGTCTCCTGATCTCAAACCAGACTATTGTACGTTTTAACCAGTTCCTTCAGACCTTTCAGTCTTTCGGCAACGACCGTAAATCAGCCGAGCCTGCTCTCAGACAGAGGTTCGGAAACACATTCTGGTACTATGCCTTTTACAGGTAGAGGAAGTAATTTAACCTTTTCTCCCTGTTGAGCGAAAGATGACTTTTATTCTGTAAGATTTTATAGATAATTGATTTTACAGGGCTAATGGACGTTGACGCCCCAGGTATCAGGAAACAGAGATCAGGTAGTCCAGGGGGGGGGCGCGCTGGCAAACCGGAAAAGGCGCGAACCTCAGCCTGTTTGGTGGTGTGAGGGCTTGTGTAGCGGGCGGACAAACAGGGTGAGGTTGTCTTTTCCGGACTCCTTTTCTTTGGTTACTTTCTTTTAGAGGAGCAAAAGAAAGTAACAAAACAAATTATAGCATAGAGATGTAAAACAAATAAAAGAGGGTGCCTTTTTGAGACACCCTCTTCTGATTTCATATCTAACTACAATCTCAGTTTCCTGGGCATTATTAATAACCAGGGTTCTGTTGCAGCTGTGGAGCCTTGTTCATTTCGTCGCGTGACAGCGGTATCCAGTAGAACCTGTTGTTAGACCACGACCTTGCATCGGGCATGGCGTTGCGGTCAATCTTCCATTCCCAGTTACCGTTAGCAAACTCCTTGACCTTCATCTCATACACATTCTCGATGATATTCGGAGCTGTCATCCAGCGGCGCATGTCGTACCACTGGTGACCTTCGGCGAAGTGTTCAAGATACCTTTCGTGGCGAACCCATGCCCTGGCCTGTGCCTGGTCGGCTGTAACCCTGTCGGGAAGACCGGCGCGGTTTCGCACCATATTCAATGCATCCAGACCATTCTGAATATCGGCCGGAGTACCAACTTCAATTGATGCTTCGGCATAGATAAGCAAAATTTCGGCATAGCGGAATTCAACCCAGGTGTTGGTGTTGTAGAAATACTGACCCACAGTTGCCGGATCCATGAACTTTTTAAGGTAATAGCCGTTCTTGGTTCCGTTCCACGACTCTATGAGTCCCTGCCTTGTATCGATCCCATTTGCCTTCAGCGTGCCGTCTGCATTATAGAAATGACCGCTCTGAACCTTGTTGAACGGGTCAAAGGCTGCGGCATCTGACGGACGGGCCTGCCATGGAGCACCATGGTAAAGGACTGTTCCATAGAATCTGGGCTCGCGGAAATAGTACGGGTCTCTCTTCGGATCAGCAGTCAGTTCAGCTGCGGTTGCAGTGCGAAGATCTTCCCCCTGGCCGTTGTCCCAGACAAACGGAGTACCGTCTGCCATTTCATACTTTCTGATAGCAGGTTCGGTGGGGTTGTTGTTACCCCAGTTATGGTAGCCGTTGGGGCCGTACCAGATGTTAGCCCTGTTTACGTTACCTCCTGTAAGCGGGAACTGAATACCCCAGATCGTCTCAGCATTCCATGCACCCTTCTGGTTGAAGATATTGAAATAGGTGTTGGCGTATGCCAGGATATCAGCTTCCGTCATTGGTGAGGGAGGATCGTCGGTTGTCCCGACAAGCCTGTAGTTGCCGTATGTTCCGTCCATAATTGCCTTGGCGGCATCCCTTGCAGCAGCCCAACGGGCAGCCTGGGTTCCCGTTGTGAATGATACAAGCGGGTTTGTAGCCTCATAGCCTCCGTTTGTCAGCGGGCTGGCACAGAAGAGAAGTACCCTTGCCTTGAGGGCGGCTGAAGCAGCACGGTTAGCCCTGCCCTGCTCGATCGAGGCAGGAAGGTTTGCAATGGCTGCATCGCAGTCGGCAAGTACAAAATCAAGAGTCTGCTGGAGTGTCGACCTCGTTACCGTAAGGAAATCCTGACCAAGCTGGAAAGGCTGATCATTAATTACAGCTCCTCCATAATTCATCAGGAGCATGCTGTACATATAAGCTCTGATAAAGTAGGCCTCTCCTTTGATCTGTTTCTTCAGATTTTCTTCGGGTGTAGTAGTGGTTGGAACATTATCGACATTAGCCAATATGTTATTGACGTTCTGTATGTTTTCATACAGGCTGTTCCAGCGTAGGAATCCTGCATAGCCGACATGATTGAAGAATCCGAGCTGGTCGGGGCTCAGGGTCCCTTTAAGATGTCCGTAGTTTGCAGGACGGTGGATACAGAGGGTCTGATCTGTGCCGGATGACACAAGGTCCTCGCGGGCACCAAGTATACCATTGTTGGTATTGCCGCCCATTCTGTCGTAGCATTTACCCAGGTAAGCTTTCGTTACATTTATATCCGTGAAAACCACCTGCTCGTTAAATGAACTAACCGGCTGCTGGTCAAGAACGTCGGTGCACGACGTTGCCATGAACAAAACAACCGCTATCGAGATGATATAACTGAATAGTTTTTTCATATTTTAATACTTTACAAGATTTCTCATCATTTAAAACGAAATGTTCGCACCGAAGGCAAATGTTTTCATGATCGGATATACTTCCTGACTATTGGCTTCAGGGTCAAATTTCTTCGTCGCGGTCCAAAGCAGGGCTAGGTTATTGCCCGAGAAATAGACGCTGGCTCTTGATATACCTATAGCCTGATAGAGGCGGGACGGGATACGGTAGGTAAACACAAGGTTCTTCAGGCGGCAATAGGCTGTATTGTCAAGCCAGTAGGTACTCATGTTCACTGCATGTGCCCAGTAGAAATCGTTACGGTTGAATGCCCTTGCAATATCTGTATTTGTATTGGTCGGGGTCCAGCGGTTGTCGAATGTCCATTTGTAGTAGTTACCGGCTTCACCGCGTCTTTCGTCGTAATGGTTGAACTTGTAGAATTTACCCTGTCCCTGTATCAGTACCGATAATGAGAAATTCTTCCATGTTGCTTCGAGTGTTGTTCCGTAGAAGATCTCAGGGACATCGACCTCGTCGATCAGGACTCTGTCGTTACCATCGATCTTGCCATCACCCGAAACATCCTCGAATATAACATCCCCTGGTTTTGCATTTGCCCAGCTGGGGTAAGCATCGACTGCAGCCTGGTCGGCGAAAATACCGATTGCCCTGTACATCAGCCATGCGTTGTAGGGATGGCCTGTAGTCTGCTGCCATGGCACTGCCCTTGCCGGTTCATCCTGGAAGACCACCTCGTTGTGGTTGTAGCTGAAGTTGCCCAGAATGCTCAGGCGCAGATCGGAAGTTACATTACGTGCAACACCGAGTTCAATTTCAACACCCCGGTTGTCAACCCTGGCAATGTTTTCGTTTGGAAGAGAGAGACCGGTGAAGTTGGGCACTGAGGCATCCCTCGACGCAAGGATATCCTTCCTGATGTTATAGAAGTATTCTGCATTCAGGGTAATGAGGTCCTTGAAGAACTTCGACTCGAAACCGATATTCTTTGTGGTCTGTGTTTCCCAGGTGATATTCGGGTTTGCAACGGTTGGCGGTCCCACAGTTGTTTCTATCGCTGAACCGGTTCCGAATGTCATTCCGGAAGAGAGGCTGTAGCTGTTCATGTACTGGAAGGCTGAGCCCGGGTCCATACCCATCATACCGTACGATGCCCTAAGCTTGAAGAAGTTGATGAAAGGAAGATTATCCTTCCAGAATCCTTCTTCGGATGCACGCCATCCAACCATGAATCCCGGGAAGTAACCCCAGCGCTTTTCCGGCGGGAACTTGAGTGAACCGTCGGCCCGTATCAGCGCTTCAAACAGGTACTTTCCCCTGAAATCGTAAGTTGCGCGGCCGATATATGATTTGCGTGCATATATCGAAATACCTCCGGTTGTGTTCTTGTTCTGGTCTGCACCGGCGCTCATGGTCTGGATCAGGGTGGAGATATAGAACTGACGGAATCCGTAGAAGTCATTGTAATCATTTGTATATTGCTCAAAGCCTCCATAGAGGAATATGTTATGATCGCCGAACTTCCTGGCAAAGGTAGCACTCAGGTTAAGGGTTCTGTTCATTGTCCTCGAATAATTTTCTTCATTCTGAGGAGATGAGAGACCCCTGAGAGTGGGTGTAAGCGGCATATCGGTGACAAATCCGGTAACCGGGTCCCTGGTAGCCTGCGACCAGTTGGGATAATAAAGTATCCAGGGCTGGAAGAACCTCTTCCTGTAGAAGTTGGTAAGGTCGTAGCTGTAAATGGCTCCGAGTGAAAGACCTTTAATAAAAGGAACGGTAAGGGTTGTATTGAACGATGTCAGTATCCTGTAAGTTTTCTGATCATCCTTTCCACCGGCAAATGTCGATGTTACAACCGGGTTATCACCATACTCGATATCGGGTCCGGGAAGCCCGTTGGGCCAGAATGACCATGTTGTAGGAACGAGTCGTGTAGACTGGCCGACAATTGACGAAGCACTCTTGTATGGATAGACCCTGCTTGTTTCAAATCCTGCCAGCTCAACACCTGTTTTCAGCCAGTCGGTTATTGGAAGATCAATTTTAGCACGCACGTTGTACTGCTTGTAGTTGGTGGATGACTGCTTATACATCGACTCGTCGCCTTTAAGACCGAGCGATATATAGTAGGTCATTCCCCTGAAACCTCCGTCGACTGAAAAGTTATGCCTGAAGGTGGTCGTCCATTTCTTGATAAGGTCTGCATACCAGTCGGTATCGGGGTGGCCCCACGGATCGGCGCCTGACCTGAAGAGGTCAATATCGGCATCGCTGTAGGTTCTTGATTTACCCGTTGCCACCTGGTATTCCGAAAGCATTGTGGCATATTCGGCGGCATTGCAGACTTCAGGAATAACAGTCGGCGTCATGAATCCCTGGTAGAACTGGTAGTTAAGCTTGGGTGTTCCTTCCGTACCCTTCTTGGTCTGGATAAGGATTACACCGTTTGCTGCCTGTGCGCCATAAATTGCTGCCGATGCATCCTTCAGCACCGAAAGGCTGGCGATGTCGTTGGGGTCGAGCTCATCCATCGAACGCCCCGGAACACCATCGATGATTATAAGAGGGGCAGTCGCTGAAGCAAATTGAGCTCTTGTACCGCCCAGTGTGCTTCGTCCGCGCACGAGAACCCTTGCACCAAGGTTGCCCGGCTCACCTGTCTGCTGAATCACTATCGATCCCGGCAAACGTCCTGCAATTGCAGTGGTTACCGAAACTGACGGAACAGCCTGGATGCTCTGACCCGAGATAGCTGTTACTGACCCGATAACGTTGGCACGCTTCTGGGTGGTATAACCAACAACTACAACTTCATCGAGGTCGAGCAGTTCCCCTGTAAGTTGCACATTAACGGTTGTTCTTCCTCCCAGGGGAACCTCCTGGGTAACATAACCGATAAAGGAGAACACCAGTGTGGCATTCCTTTCGGGTACACTGAGGTTGTACCTTCCGTTAACATCGGTTATTGTACCAAGACTGGTGCCTTTAACCTGGATGTTAACACCGGGCATCCCATCGCCCGTTGACGCATCGGTAACCGTACCGGATACTGTTAACTGTTGAGGATCGTCAACAGTCAGCTCCGTGAGATCGTTACCAGATGCACTGTCTGCAGTTAGTGAATAGGCAGGAAGAGCCAACCCACAGAACAGAAGAAGAACCACAATCTTCACAGGTATTAGTAACCTGCGAAAAATGTCATCTGGCCGTGAAGACCAAAAGCAATAAGGAGTTTTTTTCATACTGTTACACTGTTAGTTAGTTAATA
>CAYRQY010000035.1:0-14630 GCA_964426435.1 uncultured Rikenellaceae bacterium
GGTTGCCGATACGGTAGAAATACAGGTACAGCAGAAGAACGGCAGGATCAGGCTTAAGCTTGATGCCCCTCAACCTGTAATCCTGGGCGATGCGGATCATCTTACAAATCTTGTCAATAACCTGCTCGACAATGCGATTAAATATTCACCGGAAGCCCCCGACATTAAGGTCGAAACGGTCAATAACGACGAAGGCATTATAATGTCGGTAGAGGACAGGGGGATTGGTATGTCAAAGAGTGTTCAGAGCAAGATATTTGAGAGGTTCTACCGACAGACTTCAGGGGAAGTCCATGATGTAAAGGGTTTCGGCCTGGGATTAAACTACGTAAGGGCAATAATAGATGCCCACAAAGGTGCAATAAGTGTCTCAAGCGAGCCGGGCAAAGGCAGTCGTTTTGAGATTTTCCTCCCTTTTAACTGGGAAAACTGATATTAATATGAAACCAGTGAGAATTTTTCTGGTCGAGGATGACCTCAGCTTCGGGTCGGTCCTGAAGTCCTACCTTGAACTGAATGATTTCAGCGTCGATTGGGTGGACGATGGCAAATTTGCAGTGGATCACTTCAGGAAAGGTGCATTCGATATCTGTATACTCGATGTAATGCTTCCCCATGTTGACGGATTTACCATAGCCGGAGAGATCAGGGCGATAAACAATGTGGTTCCCATAATATTCCTTACTGCCAGGAAGCTTAAGGATGATGTGCTGAAGGGGTACGGGGCAGGAGGCGATGACTACATTACAAAACCTTTCGATACTGATATCCTTCTTGCAAAGATCCGGGCAATTCTCGCCCGGAGGGATGTTCAGACAGGGACCCGTGATATATTTGAGATCGGCAAATTCATCTTCAATGCCAGGCTAAGGACACTGACCACAGGAGATGATGAAAAGAAACTCTCTCCGAAGGAGGCCCAATTGCTTGAACTGCTTGCCGTGAACCCCAATGCACTTATAAGCAGGGAGATGGCTCTTAAAAAAATATGGGGCGCAGATGATTACTTTACCGCCCGTAGCATGGATGTTTATATAACCAAGCTGCGAAAGATACTATCGGACGATCCCAGGCTTAATATTAAAAACATCCACGGAGCAGGTTTCCAGCTAATCGTAAAGGAATAGGCCTGCTTTTGTTAACAACTTGAATGCTTTGTTAATCCGTTTTCGGGATTATACTTGTAAGGTAATCCCGATTTTCTATTTTTGCCGGAAAAGATATAAAGTGACGTGCCGCGGATATTAAGGATATTAACTCTGATCATGCTTGCTTTGCTTGTTTCGTGCCGGGCTGCCAGGCCGCCTGCAGCTTCCTCCCATGCAGGAGCCTCCGCGGAGGATTATCTTGCAAGGTACGGCCAGATAGCAATCAGCGAGATGAACAGGACAGGTGTGCCTGCAAGCATCAAACTGGCCCAGGGGATCATCGAATCAAACTATGGCCGCAGCACCCTGGCCAGGGAAGCCAACAACCATTTCGGCATTAAGTGCCATAACGACTGGAAGGGACCTGTGGTCAGGCATCATGATGATAAAAGGAATGAGTGTTTCAGAAAATACCGTACGGCAGAGGAATCTTTTTACGACCACTCCGATTTTCTGAGGAGGGGAACGCGGTACAGTTTCCTTTTTGAAATCGATCCCACCGACTACAAAGCCTGGGCAAGAGGCCTTAAAAAAGCTGGATACGCCACCAATCCCCATTACGACAACATGCTCATCAGGAAGATTGAAGAGCTGAATCTCCAGCAGTATGACAGGGGGTACGCCGTAGCCTCGGCAAATGCAGCAGGCAAAGCTTCTGTTCCGGCTTCATCCCCGGTCAGGAGCCCCGAAAAAACTCCGGCAAGACCCGATGCAGCAATAACCGGAGGGAGTGCAGTGAATGAGACTCCGGATATACCGGTAAGCAGTTCAACATTTACCGTTACTGCCCGTACAACCAGGATAATGGAAAACAACAGGCTCCAGTATATTTTTGTAAGGGACGGTGACTCCTTTGAGACACTTGCCAGGGAATTCCAGCTGTTGAAGCGCGAGATTTTACGGTTCAACGATTTGAGTGAAGGACATGAATTGATTCCCGGTCAGATGCTCTACCTGCAGCCCAAGAGGGATAGGGCGGAGCAGGGAAATGATTATCATGTTGCCGTTCAGGGAGAGACTATGCACTCAGTATCACAGAAGTACGGAATCCGTCTCAGGAACCTCCATGAAATGAACAGGATGAAGGAGGGAGAGGAGCCTGTGGCCGGGCAGAGGTTGTGGCTGAGGAGCGTTAAGCCTGCGGGCTGATCAGTTAGCCATGCAGGTGTCGTCTGGTTTGAAACCCCTGAGAAAATCCTCTGATGACATTCTTTTCCTGCCTTCAGGCTGAAGGTTCAGGATGGAAAGAAATCCTTTGCCGCAGGCAACCTTAAAGTGTTTTGTTCCGTCGGACAATACCTTGCCTGGCCCAAGGGAGTGCTCAGTAGTCTCCGGAATAGATTCAAATACCTTTATCAGTTTTTCCGAGGATTTGCACCTGAGGGTAAACCTTGCCCCCGGATCGGGCGATAATCCCCTTACGAGGTTATTCACGGATTCTGCATCCTTGTTCCAGTCGATCAGTGTGTCGGAAGCAAATATTTTCGGTGCCGTTTTAAGGAGCTCGCCCGGCAGCATGAAATCAGACTGAGGCCTTGGTCTCAGACTGTTTTCGGCAATCCCGGCGATAGTGCTGATGATCAGCTTAGCCCCGTGTTTCATGAGCCTGTTGCTAAGATCTCCGGCATTGTCTTCCGGAAGTATCTGAACCTCCTCCCTCATCAGTATGTTACCTGTATCGATCTTATGATCTATCAGAAAAGTGGTAACTCCTGTGGTTTTTTCGCCGTTTATCAGTACGTGGTTAACAGGCGCCGCACCCCTGTATTGCGGCAGCAGCGATGCATGAAGGTTAATTGTGCCAAGTCCGGGCATGGCCCATACCACTTCTGGCAGCATTCTGAAGGCAACCACCACAAAGATGTCAGCGTCAAACTGTTTAAGGCGGTCGATAAAATCGGGACTCCTGAGATTCCCGGGTTGCAGCAGAGGCAGGTTGCTGGATTGAGCGAAAATCCCGACAGGCGACATTGCCATTTTTCTTCCCCTGCCGGCAGGTCTGTCAGGTGCTGTAACAACCCCGGCAACATTAAAGCCGTTTATGAGCAGCGATCCGAGAGGCGCCACTGCAAAAGCGGGAGTCCCCATATAGATTATTCTGAGGCTTTTCATTGATTGTCAGGCTAATTTCTGAGAATCACATTAAATCAATCCTTAATAATATGTTTGTAGCAGGTAAGATTGTGTCCCATTTTATCGGCCTTGGTTTTCATATAGAATTCGTTATAGGGATTGGGCGGTATTTCGAGCGGGATTGTTTCAACGATCCTGATACCATAACCTTCAAGTCCTGCCCTCTTAACCGGATTGTTTGAGATAAGTTTTATGTTACCCAGCCCCAGGGCTCTCATGATACTGGCTCCGACGCCGTAATCCCTTTCATCTTCACCGAAACCCAGCTTCAGATTTGCCTGGTATGTGTCCATCCCCTCGTCCTGCAGCCTGTAGGCCTTAATCTTATTTATCAGTCCGATCCCTCTCCCTTCCTGGTTAAGATATATCACAACACCTTTCCCCTCTTCCTCCACCATCTGCATGGCCCTGTGCAGCTGTGGTCCGCAGTCACATCTCATTGATCCGAAAATATCTCCCGTGAAGCAGGATGAGTGTAATCTGACAAGTACAGGTTCATCCTTTGTCCAGGTGCCTTTTACCAGAGCTGAATGCTCCAGACCGTTGCTTGTCTGCCTGAAGGGGATAAATTCAAATTCGCCGTATTCAGTCGGGAGCTTGACCCTGTCGCCTTTCTCGATGATTGAGTCCCGTTCGAGAGTATATCTTATAAGGTCCCTTATTGCTATGATCTTGATCCCGAACCTTTTCTTCAGCTTTTCGAGATCAGGCAGCCTTGCCATTGATCCGTCGTCGTTCATTATCTCCACCAGTGCTCCTCCGGGCTGAAGGCCCGCCATACGGGTAAGGTCAACAACTGCCTCTGTGTGCCCGGCGCGCCTCAGAACGCCTTTCGCTTTTGCCTTGAGGGGGAAAATGTGGCCCGGACGTCCGAGATCGGAGGGTTTGGTGGCAGGATCAACAAGCGCTTTTATCGTAAGAGCCCTGTCTTTTGCCGATACCCCTGTGGTCGTTTCATTGCTGAGCAGATCGACCGAGACTGTGAACTGTGTCTCATGAATGGATGTATTTATACCCACCATCAGATCCAACTCAAGCTCCTCGCATCTCTCCTCCGGAAGGGCTACACATATCAGTCCTCTTCCGTGCTTTGCCATGAAATTCACCTGCTCCGGTGTGATAAGCTCTGCCGAACAGATGAAGTCTCCTTCATTCTCACGATCCTCGTCGTCAACAACGATCAGCAGCTTGCCGTTTTTTATGTCTTCAATAGCTTCCTCAATGGTATTCAGCCTGCTCTTGCCCATAATATGTTATTTATTTTTTATCTGTTGTGGTTCCTTCTCTCAAACCGCTGATGATCAAACGGTAGAGATAATCCTTGATCTTCCTCAGGAAGATCAGGTAAGTGTCGATATTCATTATAACCGAATCGGTTGAGGCCTTATAGGTAAGAAATATACCAGCAGGGAGAAGTATGTATGACGATGCCCACATACCGGCTACAGTACTGACCCTGTTCTCCTCAACAAGTTTTTCACCCGATAGTGATATCACGTACCAGATAACAAAAAACAGGATGGAGATAACTGCAGGTGTTCCCAGTCCTCCCTTCCTGATAATTGCTCCAAGGGGAGCCCCGATAAAGAAGAATACCAGGCATGCGAATGAGAGGGTGAATTTCCTGTTCCAGTCAATCTCATACTTCTTGATATTCTTAACCTCAATATAGAGTGATTCATTCTTCTGGGAAAGATAACTGCTTGCCTCCTTCAGCTTGTCGATGGCAGAGGATACTGCAGAATGCTTTTCCATGGCCGGCATTGATTCCATTACCAGTACAGGATCAAACTTCCTGTTCCTGAAAGACGTTTCATCATCCGGATCATCATCGGAACCTGAGTAGTTGTACCTCTCGGTGTACATTTTTGTCGAAATGAACTCCTTGAACTGTTGATCTACCCTTATATTGAATCTCCTGTTGAGGGAATCGATGTGGTAGGTTAGCTGAGCAATGTTCAGCATTGCAGAGTGGGACTTGAAAATATCCTCATTACTCCTCTCAAGGTCGAAGCCTGAAAGCGAAAGCACAAGTTGCTGCTCATCAAAGTGATCCTTCCGTGACGGATATTTTCTCTCTCCGGCGCTTACATTCCTTTCTGAGAGCTCCGTGTACGAATAGCCGTTGTAAAGAACCATGATGAGGGCCGTTTCATCGTTAGATACCCTCATGTACCCTGAATCGGCATAGGTCACTGAAACATTGCCGCGGCGGTCGCGGTGGTCATATATCAGGAGGTTCTCCATCATGTTTGTATCGGGGTCCTTTGCTGTGACCTTGATGCTGAATCCGTCTATATCGTTATTGAACGTGCCGGCCTGGATATTAATATCCGGACGTTTTCTCCGGATGTCATAGAGGAGAGTTCTTGCTTTCCTGTTTGAAAATGGAAGAACATTATTTGAGAAGAAGAATGATACTACTGAAACAAATGCTATCAGGATTATTAGAGGCCTCATGATTCTCTGAAGAGATATGCCTGATGATTTCAGGGCTGTCAGCTCACTGAATTCACCCATGTTTCCGAAGGTCATCAGTGCAGCCAGCAGTATTGCCAGAGGCAGCGCGGTCGGTACGAACGACAGGGAAAACTGGAAAAGAAGCTCAGCAATTATCTTAGGTTCCAGTCCTTTGCCCGCAAGCTCATCGATATACATCCAGAGAAACTGCAGGATAAGTATTATGAGAACAATGAAGAATGTAAGGATCAATGGCCCAATAAATGACTTGAGTACGAATATATCGAGTTTCTTCACTGCGATTCTGATTTTCAGAATGCAAAATTACTCGATTTTTATCAAAAGTCACATTTTTGAGGGGTATTATATCCCCAGTGCTCTTTTAAGGTCGGTAATCTGGGTATCCCAAAGGTAAATGGCATCCTCCTTCTCGTCGGGTTCGGCGAAATCGGTAATTATCAGTGCCAGGTCGCCGGTGAGTTCCTCGATAATGATCCTGAACTCGAAATAGCTGGTTTCCCTGTCTTCCCTGCCTGTCCATTCGAACCTGACTGATTTGCTTTTCCTCAGTGAAACGATCCTGGCTTTTGATTCCGATTTATTCCAGTGGAATGTAAATATATCGCCTTCTACTGTAACATTATCTGCGAACCATTCGCTCAGTCCCTCCGGGGTGCTGAGGCGTGAGAAAAGCACTTTTGGCGAGCAGTTCAGGGTATATTCTAATTCATATCTGATTTTCATCAGCGGCAGTGTAGGAACAATACTATCTCTGCAATATAGAAAAAAATATCAAAAGAAAAAACCTTATTGATATTTTGGCATTTACTGTTTATATTTGCACCCGCAAAAGTCCGCCATGTGTGGCAATTAACTGCCGGTTCAGGGGGAGTTTGCCGATAGATGAAGGCAACATAGGACACGGCCCTCCTTCGCCAAGGCTACGGAGGACGAGGCGAGATAGCTCAGATGGTTAGAGCGCATGATTCATAATCATGAGGTCCGGGGTTCAATTCCCCGTCTCGCTACAAGGAAAAAGCCTCGGTGCGAATGCACCGGGGCTTTTTTGTTGACAGCCCGGCAACAGCTTGCTGTTGTAAGGGCTGGAAACAAAAAAGCCCCATACAGCGCGCCAGCGCTGCGAGGCTTTTAACTTGTTAAGCACCCCCGCCGGGAATCACGGCCCGCTGACAGGCGGGCCGTAATTCCCCGTCTCGCTACACAGAGTTCAGGAATACTAGTATTATGAGCTCTTTTCTTATAATTGAGTATGCATTTCGCAGAAGGATTCAGAGACAAGGCAGCAGCAAAATCAGGATTTTCCCGGCTCACGCCTCCCTGTTCTTTGCTCTCTTCCTGTCATTCTCATCAAGCAGGATCTTCCGTAGCCTCATCGATTTTGGTGTGATTTCGATGTATTCGTCGAATGCTATGTATTCCATTGCCTCATCGAGCGAGAACCTTACAGGAGGGGCCAGAAGTATCTTGTCATCAGAGCCTGAAGCCCTCATATTGGTCAGCTTCTTGGTTTTTATAACATTTATTACAATATCATCCTGTCTCCTGCTTTCTCCGATGACTTGTCCTATATATACTTCCTCACCGGGATATATGAAGAAAGTGCCCCTGTCCTTTAGTTTGTCGATAGCATAAGCGGCAGAAGTCCCTGTCTCCATAGCGATTAGCGATCCGTTTCTCTTACCCTGAATTTCGCCTGCCCAGGGTTCGTATTTCTCAAAGCGGTGAGCCATCACGGCTTCACCCTCCGTGGCAGTAAGAAGCTGGTTCCTCAAACCGATAATTCCACGGGAAGGGATTTTGAAATCGAGCCTGGTCCTGTCGTTTTTCAATTCGATGTTGATTATCTCACCCTTTCTTTGTGTTACCTGTTCGATTGCTTTTCCTGCAAAGATCTCAGGTACCTGTATTGTCAGTGTTTCGAAGGGTTCGTGCCTGACACCGTCGATTTCCCTGATTAATACCTGCGGCTGGCCGACCTGCAGCTCAAAGCCCTCACGGCGCATTGTCTCTATAAGGATGGACAGATGCAGTATCCCTCTCCCAAATACCATAAACGAATCAGCAGACCCTGTCTCCTCCACTCTCAGGGCCAGATTCTTTTCTGTCTCCCTGAAGAGCCTTTCGCGAAGCTGGCGCGATGTAACTATAGTACCTTCCCTTCCGAAGAACGGAGAGTTGTTGGTTGCAAAAAGCATGCTCATTGTAGGCTCATCGATGGGGATATGTTTGAGAGCCTCCGGTTCAAGAAGATCAGCAATTGTGTCGCCGATCTCAAAGTCTTCCATCCCGAAAATGGCGCATATTTCGCCTGCCTTTACAGGGTTCTTTGTTTTTTCTTTACCCAGTCCCTCGAAGAGGTAAACCTCCCTGACTGTGTTTTTCACGACCGTACCGTCTCTTTTGATCAGCGACACCTGGCTGCCCGGCACCAGTTCACCTCTTTTGATTTTACCCACTGCTATCCTTCCCTGGTACGATGAGTAATCGATCGATGAGATCCTCATCTGCAGTGTGCCTTCGATTGCCGGGGCGGGAGGAATATGCTCAAGTATTGTATCAAGGAGGTAGCTTACATCGCTTACGGGGATTTCCCAGTCGGGGCCCATCCAGCCTTGTTTTGACGATCCGTAAACTGTCGGGAAATTAAGCTGGTCCTCAGTCGCATTCAGATGATACATCAGGTCGAAAACCTGTTCGTGTGTCTCATCGGGTTTGCAGTTCGGTTTATCAACCTTGTTGATTACTACTATTGGTTTCAGGCCAAGGGCTAGCGCTTTTTGCAGCACGAACCTTGTCTGGGGCATTGGTCCTTCAAAAGCGTCGACAATAAGCAGAACTCCTTCTGCCATATTAAGCACTCTTTCGACTTCGCCGCCGAAATCGGAGTGCCCCGGTGTATCGATTATGTTTATCTTGACATTCTTATACCTGACTGATACGTTTTTTGCAAGGATTGTAATACCCCTTTCTCTTTCGAGGATGTTGCTGTCGAGTATAAGATCCGCGACTATCTGGTTGTCGCGGAAAAGCTTCACCTGGTGAAGTATCCTGTCGACAAGGGTAGTCTTACCGTGGTCAACATGGGCAATTACTGCAATGTTTCTGATCTGTTCCACTCTGAAATGTCCTGGGGCTGCAAAAGTAACAAATATATCGGCTTTAAAAAGGCTTGTACTTACTGACCTGTTTCAATCATGCAAGGTTCAAAGCAAGTTCAGGTCAGAAAGGCAATTCCCTGTCCTGCTGCAAAAACAATCAGGCAGTTATGCAACTGAAGTCGTAGCTGCTTTTTTATTTGAACTATCTCAAGTAATCACTGACACTCTTTGCGATTCCTTTCTTTACCTGGTCCCAGGTCTGTTTTTTAAAGCTCACGGGTGTTTCACTTTCCTCTGCTTCGGCAAAATAAGTAATGGCATGCGGAATACTAATAGCAAGCATCTGGCTTGGATATTTTTTTTTGTGCCAGTCAATCAATTGCTGCAACGGATAATGCTGAAGCAATTCATAAAGATCCCAAAAGTCCTTTTTCTTAGCTCTCCCAAGTATTGCCTGAATTTTCATGGCAGAGATATCAGCACTGCTGTACATCCTGATATCATCAACTTCTTCAATTTCTGCAATTGGCTGGTGGGGGAAGTAAATAATATCAACTTTTATGTTTTCAATAAAGCAAAAAATCCCAGGCTCTGTTTGTTGTTGTTTGTAATCAAAACTTTGTCCGAAAGTTGCTTCAAGTTCACCAATAATAAGATGAGGATTAAATTTTTCGTGAAAAAAAAGATCAAGATCAACAGAACTGCGATGCCCGTATCTTAAAGATAGGGCGGTTCCTCCCACAAGCGAAAACGGTTTAAGAGATGGCAGCACCATCAGCTTTTTCAGTAAGGAAAGAGCCCCGGATCCAACTGTCTCAGTATGTAACATCTGAATTCATTAAGTGGCTTATCAATTATTGCACTGGCAAAATGGATGGTGTGAAGAGGCAGGTATTTGGCCTGTAAAAGGGCGGCAGTCACTTTTTCATCTCCATAATACCTTCTGCACTGACGGATATCATCAACATCGCCCCGTTCAAAGACCCTCTCTATAACGAAGTTTGCTCTGGCATCATAATCAATCTGCTCAAAGTTTACATCCCAGAAAATACGTTTGTTGAATATGGGTTTTATCATTCCCTTCATAATTGCAAAAATAATAAAGAGGATTGTATTAAAGTAATACTAAGGCGCAGTAAGGTGATTTTCTTTATCAACTGAATCTCCGTGTTCATCATAGATTTCTTGAAACATCGATTTGATTAAATACTCAGTACCCCATTCTCCTGTTAGAATCAGCATTTCGGTCCATTACAGAGCACTTTCAGCTATCTTGTTATATTTCATGTTAGTTACTCCATACACCTTGAAAAAGTTCGACTTCCTGATAAAACCATTGTTAATCACTCCCGTTTTCCGAAGAACAGACTTGCAACATATCCTGCCCCAAAGCAGGAAATAACACCCGTTGCCGAATAGGCAATTAAATGAACCGGCTGATATACTGCCACAAAGACCTGAACAATTATACTGATAAAAATTCCGATAAGAACTCCCGGGGAATTGGCCTTTTTTGTAAGAATTCCGAGAAGAAAAACTCCGCCCAGGCTGCCTATTACGAGACCAAGTATTTTTTGGAATTCATCCCATAATGACTTAATATCCATCGTTGCCATCATCAGGGCAAAGAGAATTCCGATAAGTCCGATTACAAGTGTTGCAATCCTGGCTACTCTTAACCCACCGGCTTTACTGCTCCAGTTGAACCTGAAATGGATATCTGTTGCATAGGCGGTTGCAGCCGAATTCATGCTGCTGCTCAGGCTGCTCATGGCGGCTGCAAAAATGCCGGCAATCAGTAATCCCGAGATACCTGCCGGTAACCGGGAGGCAATGTACCACGGAAAAATAGCATCGGTGTTTTCAAATACAGGATTAAGTTCTGAGGGAAAGGTTTTGTAGAAAGCAAAGAGTGCAGTTCCCACAAAAAAGAAGATCAGGGTGGCGGGAACAGCTAAAATGGCATTTGTCCATACACTTTGCCCGGCATTTTTCACGGTCCTGGTGGTGAGGTACCGTTGCACCATAGTCTGGTCGGTTCCGTAGGTGGTAATATTGGTTAATATTCCTCCGAGAAGCATTACCCAGATTGTTGGCTGCCGGAGCGATAATGTTAAATCAACAATATTAAATCTATTGTTTTCAGCAGCTGTTTCCACAATGGCAACAAACCCGCCGTCGATTGCTGCTATGATAAATACGAGTGAAAGGATTGCCCCGCCAAGCAGCACTATAACCTGCATTACATCTGTCCATATAACTGCCTCGATTCCTCCCATCATTGTGTATGCCAGGCTTATAATTCCCATCAGTCCGATGCAGACAAAAATATCAATGCCGGTCACTACATTCAATGCAATAGAAGGGAGGAACATTATTACGCCCATCCGGCCAACCTGAAACAATATGAATGACAGGCTTCCGATGAGCCTTACCGCCAGGTTAAAACGTATTTCCAGATACTCATAGGCAGTAGTGATATCCAGCCGGCGGTAAAAGGGAATGAAAACAAAGACGATTATCGGAGCTGCCATAAAGATCGTCATGTTCAGCATAAAATAGGACCAGTCGGTGGCGAAGGTTTTTGCGGGGATCGCCATAAAGGTTATGGCACTCAGGGCTGTTCCAAAGATGCTTAAACCTGCAGCCCACCAGGGAATACGACCTCCGCCCTTAAAATAGTCGTTCGTGTTTTTTTGCCGTCTGGAGAAAAACCAGCCCATCCATGACAAGGTCAGGAAATAGAGTGATATTACAATCACGTCTGAAATACCAAGATGCCGGTTACTCTTGTTAATTGTAATTTTAAGCGTGCCTGGTGTCGGAATGCCCGGACGTACCTCACCGGAAGGAATAAATACTTCATTTCCCCATTTTACGGCCCTGGTGTTTAACTGCCCGGCTCCCGGAAGTTGTCCTGCGGCGTATAATTCTTTGGTAATGGTGTTGAAAGCCATCATCACTCCGTCTGTCCCTGATGTAAAAATAATTGTGGCGGCTCCGACAGGAAAGGCTGTTCCGGCCATAAACGGAAACCTTTTTTGTATTCCTTCTGAAATTACCGACCACTGGTTTAGATTTGGGTTGTAAACATGCGCGTCGTGAAGAATTTCAGGATATCTCCCGGGTTGAACATTACTTCCTGAAGAGAGATAGAAACAGTTGATCTCCCCATTGCTTTGTCCGGCGCCAACAGCATTCGATCTTGGCTTTCCTTCCCAGGGGGGAAGGGCTTCCCACTTCCAGCCCCCCGGATTGCTTCCTGTTATATTCAGTCTGAAAAAATGATTACCCGATGCGGCTGAGAGTCCGGAAACTCCTCCGGCAACGTATATATTCCCATCCACTCTGGCAAATGCAAAGTCATAGAGGGGCACAGGAAGTGCAGGCCCCGGTTTTATCTCCACATTCCCGCTCCCGGGCCGGTAATCGATGAACCAGCTTTCGGAGATGGATCCTGACGCCGTATTGCCCCCGAAACATAGCAATCCGAATGATGTTTCCACAGCTCCGCCGTAACCCGAGGCTGAAGGGATTCTTTCAGCCACTTTTTCCCAGGTATATTCACCTGCTGGATTTTTACGCAGTATAAAGATTTCATTGTAATATTTCCCTGTACCGCCATCCCATGGCATTTTATCAGGAAAATTTGCACCGCCTGCAACTATGAGTACACCATCGTCCATGCCGGTATAAGTTCCGGCAAGACCGGTCTGTGTTGTGTAACCTGAATTTGGCGGAAGTCCGGGAAGGGCTGAAAACTGAAAATACTTTTCTGAGGAGATAAGGTTTGTTGAGATAAATATCAGAAGATAAGTAAGGAAGCGAGTTTTCATGAGGGTTTAATAAAGGCCATATTAAAAACCAGTCTCGTACAAATACTCATGTCACCGTGCGACATGAGGTTGAATCCATGCTTTCTGCTTCCCGGCAATCCTGCCCGAATTGGGATCAACCTGATCGGCTGTTGAGGTGATTCTGGCTCTTACATACAATTCATCGCCTTTAAATTTATAAGTCCCGGTCAGACCACGGGATTCTTTCAGCACGGTTCCGATTTCCCCGGAGTAGATACGGGTTGTATTCTCTATCTCGTTGCCGTCGTTATCGGCAGCAGGCTGGCTCTGAGTATTAAAACCCTTCTTTGTACCGATAAACTCGATAAGGTATTCGGCACCTTCGGTGGGATCAACAGTAATTTTCAGCCTTTTACCGTTGAAAACCAGTTCTTTGAGCCTGACACCGGTCGAAGCATAGAAATCTCCCCTGTCCAAGGCATCAAGAATTGCCCCCGGGGTGAGAAGGTCTGAGCGGACCATTACCCAGCCTTTTCCCGGGCTGGCTCCTTCGGAATGATAGTTATGGGTGTCATCAGTAGCGAGCCCAAAAAGGAGCTTTCCCCCGGTTGCCAGCCTGTTGGCAAGGACAATATCCCAGATTCTGTCAGTGCCTGCCCTGAATTCATCTCCGTCGTTGTTTACCTGGGGATGCCCGTTGTAGACCTCAAAAAAGCGGAGATCGGGATTCCCGATCATCATCTCGGCAGTAATGGCCCACCGGAAATTAGGATGCGCAAGGACCGGCCATGTATTGATGCCTGTCTGGCTGCGATATCCGTCTACCATTTGCACAGTCTCCCTTATCATCGACTCACGTTCATCAGCCGAACCCTGAGAAGCGGGTACGACCCGGTCCTGCTCAAAGGCCAGGAGATGAACAGCATGTGGATTGGAAATTTCATTTCCCATTATGAGCAGGAACTTCTCTTGTTCCTCATATAATGACCTGAATTCATCAAGTCTCTTCAGGCGAACCTGAACTCTTTCCTCATTATCCTCATCGGGTTTCATTTCTACCCAATCTTTCCCATACTCTTCAACGTATTTCAGAAGCGTGGGATTATCTGCCTGAAAGGTACGCCATCGCTCTCCTTCCAGGATCAGGTTGTGGTCTGTATGCACAAGAAAGTCATAGCCATTATCCTTGTACCAGCGGGCAACAGGTTCCGGAAAATCATCACCGTCGCTCCAGAAGGTATGCGTGTGCATATTACCCCTTAACCATCTTGATTCAGGCTTGCTGCATGAAGGGAAAGACAGAATTACTGCCAGCAGCAGAATAAGCTTTGCTGAAAAGAAGATGGCACGGCATGTATCGGAGATTCCTTTTTCCGGCAGGTTAATCATGGCTGACTGACTTTATAAGTTTTCCTTTTAATTAAGTTATGTGTTATTCCTTAGTTTTTTATCAACTGCATTATCTCCTCCAGCTTTGGAGAGAGGATTATTTCCGTTCTGCGGTTGCTTGCACGCCCCTCGGTGGTACTATTGCTGGCCCTGGGATAATATTCCCCTTTGCCTGAAGCCGTAAGGCGTGTCGGGTCCACTTTATAGTCCGATGCCAATATCCTTACGATAGAGGTGGCCCTTGCCACGCTCAGGTCCCAGTTATCGCGGTAAACGGATGTCCTGATCGGCACGTTGTCGGTGTGCCCTTCCACAAGAATATCAATATCAGTGTTTTTATTGAGGACATCCCCCAGCACCTTCAGCGCCTCAACCCCTTTTGTTTCAACGGCGGCACTGCCAGACTTAAACAGCAGCTTGTCCGACATCGATACATATACCTTGCCATTTCTTATCTCGACAGATAACTCGTCGGATGCAAATCCCAGCAAAGCATTCCGCAGAATAGTGTTCAGCCGGCGTGTGATGGAGTCCTGTCTCGCTATGATATCCTGCATCTCGAGGAGTGTTTTTTCTCTTTCCAT
>CAYRQY010000036.1:0-14473 GCA_964426435.1 uncultured Rikenellaceae bacterium
CGCTGCAGCGGCACCTGTCGTGGCAACCTTTATCACAGATAAATTCCCGGCCCTCGTCAGCAGAATTGCACCATTGATAGCGACAATCTTCAGTCCGCTGGTCCTTCTTACATTAGTCATTTTCCTGATCACAATAATCGTAACCGGAAAGGATCCTTACAACGACCGTGATTTCCTGCTGGTATTCAATATTATGCTGTCAGGTGTGATGGGAGTCATCATTTTCTCCGTTTCAGGAACCTCAGCGGTGAAGCATCAAAGATTCAACGGGGTGGTCCTGTTTATGCTGGCAATAATCACAATAATTATTGACCTTATAGCACTCTCTGCAATCTTTTACCGCCTGGAGGAATTCGGACTCACTCCGAACAGGCTCGCGGTCCTCATTTCAAATGTACTTGTCCTGGGGAACCTTATACTTATCATGGCCGATCTGTTCAGGATCAATTTTAAAAACAGGGAATTCAGGGCACTGGAAATGACCGTTGCCAAATACCTGCCTGTTTACCTGGTATGGATAATAATAGTGGTTTTCGGGTTCCCCTTTATATTCGGTATGAATTAAATCTTCCCGCTATTATTCCTTCCGGGATTGATAGTATATAAAATTCAGGAGAAAGCACTATAAGGCTCATTGAAAAAACCGCTCAAAAAAATGATAAATAGAATAGATACCGAGAATAATAAAGATTGCGGCAACCACCCTGTTAAACCATACCTGAAACACCCTGACCTTATTGTAAAAGGAGCCGATTCCTCCAACACTGAAAGCTAACAGGTAAGCAACTATTGCGACCGGAAGTCCGGTAGTTATGGAATAGACAACCGGAAGATAGAGACCTTTGATGCTGGCAATTGTCATCGGTATCAGCATTCCGAAAAACAGGGCTGCATTATAGGGACAGAATGACAGGGATAAAATTAAACCAAGCAGGGCAGAATCAGTTTTGTTCCCCCTGAATCTTCTCTCTTCAACCAGTCTCATCAGTTTGCCCCCTCCGGAAGATCTGATCTTAATGATATCGAGCATCAGAATTCCGCCGAACAGCAATATGAGACCCATTATAATATTCCCTGATGAAATGAGTGCTTTTGACACATTGAATTTGCTTGCTCCGAAAAAGAGTATCACCCCGATTGTCAGATATCCTGCCGCATTACCCAAAGTGTAAAAAAGGCCGTTTACAAATACTTTACCGGGATTCTGAATGTCGCGGCTGATGTAACCTATTGCAGTAATATTCCTTGCAAACTGGCAGGGACTGATTGCAGTCAGTAATCCGAGTAAAAGGGCATAAAAGAGGGGTACTTCCGTGTTGTTCAGCAAATCCTGCAAATGCTGCATTTCATTCAAGGTTTTTTTCAATTTCAGACTTCAGAAGATCCTGAAATTTCAGCGGATCGATGGCAGCATAGTTGAATGCCGTGTTCGTATAATCAGTTACTGTTCCGTCAGGACGCACAAGCAGAAGGCTCGTATAGCTGACCTGGTACTTTTGAGTAACGGCACGGTTTCCTTTGGCTGAAACATTGAAAGAATAAAACTTAACCGTTCCGTTATCAATCAGGGTCCTGTAATGCTTATCAAGAACTGTTTTCGTGTTTGCTTCGATGGCATTGCAGGCTTCACACCTTTCATTTATGTGGAAGAAATAAACATTCAGGACCGCATCCGGGTCAGGTACCCACTCACCTGGAGGTGCCTGCCTGCACGAAATGGTAAAAATGATGCAACAAGCCAACATTAATTGATGACTTATTCTCCTTCTTATGTTATTCAATCTGTTGGCCATTTCTCTCTGCCTTTTATAATGGTTCCGGGCGCAGAGCTCAGTGCGCAGAGCTCAGGGAAAGAAAAAGTGTCTTGTGCCAACTGCCAACTGCAGACTGCTTTTCGCCTTCTGTCTACTTCAGTGCAAAGCAGAACAGCAGATCATGATCCCTGACGTAGAGCATACCGTTGGCAACCACCGGGTGGGCCCAGACCCTTTTGTCCTGTGACGGCACATTTGACCTTTCGGGTATTTCGATCCGGCCGAACTCCTTCCATCCATCCGGTGATGCTGCCGCAACCGTTAGTGAGCCGGTTCTCTCGTCGAGACACAGGAGACGGCCGCCGACGCTGGTTACTGCTCCTTTTCCTGGTTCATTTACCCTGTGCTGCCACAAATTCTCACCGGTAATTAGGTTCTGGCAAACCCATCCGGGACCATCCGAATATCCGTAGATATGATTGCCCAGAAGCACAACACCACCGTGATGGTTTGACATATTCCGGTTGGTATACAAAGTTACAACTTTGAAATTATCACCTTCCCTGCTGATGCGAAGGCAGGCACAACCCGCTCCATATCCTGAGGTAACATATACAATATTATCCCTGTATACCGGTGTAGGTATAACAGCGGTGGGATTGCCGGCAACGTTTGCGCTCCATAAAAGTTTCCCGTCTTTTGCGGCCACTCCCGCTACCCCGTTACGGGCAAACTGGATGTACTGCCTCACACCGCCAATCACGGCAACAACCGGTGATGAGTATCCCCCCAGGTCAGTCCATTCCTTTGAGCGCCAGACAACCTGCCCGGTATTCTTGTTGAGTGCCGCCATCGTGCCCTGATCACCGCCGGGAGTGCAGATGACAAGGTCTCCGTCCACCAGGGGTGACTCGCTGAAGCCCCAATCCGCTCTCGACATTATATTGCCGCCTAGGTCTTTTCTGAAATCCTTCTGCCATATCATTTTACCGTCAGCTGCATTAAGGCAGTGAATCTGACCTCCGCCGCGGATCAGATAGAGCTTGTCGCCGTCGACAGTAACAGAGCCGCGTGGTCCGTCGCCGCGATCCATTATGAACTGAGCACCGAGCGGCTGCTTCCACTTAAGTTTGCCGGTTTTGGTGTCGAGTGCGAAGGCAAAGTCACTGCCGTCGGCAGCCCCCTGGCAATAGAGAGTGGTTCCGACAATGGTTGGTGCTGAATACCCGGCACCAGCCTGCCTGAATGTCCATAACAACGGCGGTTTTTTCGCTGACCAGTCAAGGTTCAATCCCGTCTCCTTTGAGACTCCGTCGCGGTTCGGACCAAGCCATTGAGCCCAGTCCTGAGCTTTAACTTCCTTTATTGTGCCTGCCAATAAAACAACAGTAAAAGTTACTGCAAAACCAGATAATAATTTATTCTTCATTTTCGATATTTCCTCTATTAATTATGATACTTAACCTGCCGCGGCAAAGTAAACAGATTATTAATTACGCCAACCCTTAGTTTACCTGAAAACGTATAAAAGATGATAAATACGATAAAAACTGATAACGGCATTTTACATTTATGGCCGGTATTTTTCCGGGGAGTAGTATTGAACATCAGGAGTGCTGGTGTACTTTATTTTTATCTATATTTGTATAATATATGCCAACAGTTTTACTTATAAAAGGTTACAGATTCTTCTTTTTCAGTAATGAAAGAAATGAGCCGATACATATTCATGTTGAAAAGGCAGAATGTTATGCCAAGTTCTGGATAAATCCTCTTTTTGTTGCGGCCAATTACGGCTTTAACAGTAAGGAATTGAGGGAAATAAGTATAATAATCGAAGAGAATGAAAGTATTATAAAGGAGAAATGGAATGAACACTTTACCAAATAAACAGGAAAACGCCCTGGCTTCCAAAGTATGGTTCAGCAAAGATATGCTTTACATACTTCTGCAGGACGGAAGGGAAATAGGTGTTCCTCTTCTCTGGTTTCCCAGATTAAGGAAGGCAACAATGGAACAGTTGAATAACTGGCGACTGATCGGTAACGGAGTAGGAATACATTGGGAAAGCATTGATGAAGACATCTCTGTGTCTGCCCTTCTTTAAATTATTGACCCGCTTTAATCGTGGAATCTCCACTCTGTTCAGTCTCCTGTTTTCTCAGTAATTGCTCACTTCATTTTAGAGAGAAACTGGTTTAGTGTCTCAAACGATAAATGAGATCATTTAAACAACATAGGTGCAAAGGTATTGAGGTATATCCTCCAGTTTGACCAGGTATGCCCCCCGCTGTTTACATAAAAAGTGTGCTTCAGTTTATTGCGTGTGAGGGTTGCAGCCAGTGTCCTGGCCGGTTCAATAAGGAAGTCATCTTCGCCGCAGGCCAGGAAATAAAGTCTGTAACCGGCCTTCCTTAATGCCGTAAACTGTGCATCGTAATCGGCTCTGGCCTTATCGTCAGCTATCCTTATACCATTGCTAAGCGGACAGATATAACTGAAAAACCCGGGGTAAAGGTTGGTACACCTTATTGTATGCCCTGCTCCCATGGAGAGTCCGGCGAGAGCCCTGTAAGCCGGTTTGGCTATTACCCTGTAGTTCTTCTCAATATATGGCACAATATCCTTTACAATGCTGTGAACATAGATGTCGGCAGTTTTGGGATCGCTCCGGTCGAGTGTTCTTTCAGGTATCAGAAGGGTTCTCGCAGCCTCCTGACCCGGGTTCCCGTTGGGCATTACCACCAGCATTGGTTTTGCCAGCTTCTTCTGAATAAGATTGTCCATTATCTGGCAGGTTCGTCCCATTGTGCTCCAGGCATCTTCGTCACCGCCGGCACCGTGGAGAAGGTAAAGCACCGGGTACCTTTCGGTGCCTGCTTCGTATCCGAAAGGTGTATAAACAAACATACGGCGGGTTGTTCCGATGGTCGGAGAATCATACCAGACTTGAGAAAGGGTCCCCCGCTGATCTGCCTCGAAGTAATTAGCCGTAAGCTCCCCGGGGATCAGGAGTACGCTGAGGTACCTTGTTCCGTCCCTCTGCATGAATATATTATTAGGATCGTTGATTGATAACCCGTCGACAATGAAGCTATATGTATATAATTCCGGAGAGGGCACCTGAATTGTCACCGTCCAGAGTCCCTTTTCATTTTTTGCCATTTCGGCGGATGTGTTATCTGTCATCCAGGAGCCACGCAATGTGACTGTCGACGCATATGGGGCAGCAACCCTGAAGATCACCTCTTTATCTTTTATTTCAGGAGAGATCACAGGTTCGCGGCCCGCGAAATTAGCCAGTTCCTGTGCATACGAGCCTGTAAAGATGATGAGGCATATTATTGATATTGATAATCTGATTTTCATTGTATATATTATTTGAGATGTTGGTTTTGTATGATGTTAAATACTACTTGAATAACAGCTGTGAAAAAGTGTTCAGATAGATTCTCCAGTTTGCCCAGGTGTGCCCTCCGGTAGTCACGAAGAAAGTGTGCTCAAGTCCGTTTCGGGTGAGGGCTGCATCAAGTGATTTGGCCATTTCAAACAGAAAGTCATCACTTCCGCATGCGACCCAGTAAAGTTTGTATCCGGCCTTCTTAACACCCTGAAGCTTTTCATCGATATCGGTCTGGGTATCGCGGATTCCCATGCTGAGCGGGGCGATATACCCGAAAACACCGGGATATTCATTGGTTACGCTGAGGGTGTGTCCTCCGCCCATCGACAGGCCTGAAACAGCCCGAGCTTCAGGCTTTGCGATAACCCTGTAGTTCTTTTCAATATACGGGATAATGTCTTTTACTATACTGTTTATATAGAGATTTGCGAATCCGGGTGTATTGCGTTCAAGGACTCTTTCCCGGAGAAGGGTTGTTCTTGCTGCCTCCTGCGTAGGGTTTCCGTTTGGCATCACACAGATCATCGGGACTGCAAGTTTCTTCTCAATCAGATTGTCGAGAATCTGGCAGGCGCGACCCATTGTTGCCCACGCATCCTCATCTCCCCCTCCGCCATGCAGCAGGTAAAGTACCGGATAACTCTCCCTGCCTGTTTCGTAGCCATAGGGGGTGTATACGTACATCCGTCGGGTTGTACCTATTGTGGGTGAATTGTACCATACCTTTTGGAGATTTCCCCTCTTGCCAGCTTCAAAGTAATTGGTTGTCAGATCTCCGGGTACCAGTAAAACCGAAAGGTAGCGTGTCCCGTCCCTCTGAAGGAACACATTATTGGCATCATTGACATTAAGCCCGTCAACTATGAAATTATAGGTGTATAGTTCCGCAGGAGGCCTGGGAATAGTTGCCACCCATATACCTGCCGTATCCTTGTTCATATTAAGCGACGAATCAGTGCTTCTCATCCAGGAGCCATAAAGCCTCACCAGTTTGGCCTGCGGGGCAGCTATCCTGAAAGTAACGGTTTTATCTCCTATTTCGGGCGACACTACGGGAGCTCTCCTGAAATTTGCCAGTTCCTGCCCGTAAGAGACAATAAACATGAAAAGGCAAATGATTGCTGAAACGACTTTTTTATTCATGAATTGATTTGGTTTTAGGTTAATGATTTCGTTTTCCTTGTTTGAATTATATACTTCGGTTTAAGATAGACAAGACAAGGCATGGTTTTATTCTGTAATCACCTGGTTTTTTTTGAATTTCCGGATGAGAAAATATAAGCGCCTGAATTTATACTAAAAACAGCATAATCACCGTCGGTCCCTTTAAATGAGATATCTTTATTGTTATTCTTTATGGCCTTTCCGTTTTCCCTTATATCACCCGCTGATCCGGCAGGCATATAAAGTGTTGCAGTACTTCCGACCGGGACATTCACCTCCATAATAAAACTGTTATCTCTCTTTTCCCACCGGATACCGGCAGTGCCGAAAGGAGTAAGGTTTGAATAGGATGCATATTTCAGATCGCCGGCAGGCTGGGGACGGAAAACAATATTGCGGTAGCCCGGTTTTTCAGGATCTGTATTCATTCCTGCCAGTTTCCTGTAGAACCATACAATACCTCCTCCGAACATTGGATGGTTACGCGATCCGCTGCCATCCCAGCGCTCCCAGGTAGTGGTGGCTCCCTGCTCAATCCACCAGCCGTACGAGGGCTGTGTCCTTTTATTCATTGCCTCATAAGCCAGGTCGTTCATCCCGTAATCGGCAAGTATCTCGAAAAAGAACTGGGTGCCAAAGATTCCGGTATCGAGATGGCCGTCATTATCTTTTATATCTCTTTTCAATGCCTCAATAACTCTTTTCTCCTGGTCGGCCGGAAGACCCATCACCAGTGCAAAAATATTGCCTCCGTAAGGGCCGAAGGTTCCCTTTTCCTCATCCCAGAACTTCTTGAGGAACGCCTGCTTTGTTCTTTCTGCCAGTGCTGAGTATTCCCTTGCTTCGTTAATATTTCCAAGCACTTTGGCCGCCTTTGAAGTAAAATCTGCACAGCGCCACAGGTAGAATGTATGGACCATAACATCCGGCGGCAGTTGAGTGGGGGCGCACCAGTCACCCAGGTTGAACCATCTCAGGGGCAGGCCGTTGTTACCTTCGCGCTGTGAATTCATTATGCCATCACTGTCGGTCCAGGTGAGCATATACCTGATATACCCCTTCATGGCATCGTAGGTGTATGCCAGCATGCTTGTATCGCCGTAGTGAAGATAATATTCCCACGGCATAATGCTTATGGCTGCTCCCCAGGCGACACCGCCCCCGCAGCCCGGCTGCCACGGAGCGCCGTTGGGTACATATCCCGTCTCTTCTATCTGGGCACCGACGATATCCTGGATCCATTTGGTATAGAACGCTCTTGTATCGAAATTGTGCATTACGGTCACACATGCCACCTGGCCGTCGCCGGTATAGGGTGAACGTTCCCTGTGAGGGCAGTCGCTCACTATTCCGCCATGCATGTTGTCGGTCTGGCTTCTCCACCAGATACGGTTGATGGTGTTGAAAAGCGGATTTGATGTTTCGAATACTCCGGTTGTCTCCACATCGGTGTAAACAGCTTCGGCGGTGATCTGGCCGGCGTCCAGGTTTCCGGGCCAGTTGTTCACTATAACCTGCCTGAAGACAAACCAGGTGAAACGTGCCGCATATGATTCATTTCCCCCGCCCTTTAAGGTGTAGGTATTGTCGCCCATTGTTGATTCGCAGATGTAATCAAAGTCTATTACATGGCCTGCATTGCCCTGGACGCCTGATATTCTTATCCATCCTGATATCTCCTCACCAAAATCCACAAAGTACCTTCCATCGGCATTCTTGATTACTGCTACAGGTTTCAGCCTTTCCATGACCTTGTCGGTCGGCGACATGTGAGCCTTCATTATACCCTCGGGCTTTCTTCTCAAAACCGCATTCTCCCACGACGAATCATCAAACCCCGGTGCGCTCCATCCGGGTTGCTCGAGCCGTGCATCGTAGTGCTCGCCCTGGTAGATCAGATCCATTACAATAGGGCTTTTTGATGCTTTCCAGCTCTCGTCAGACAATATAATGTCCTCCGTGCCATCGGTGTAAGTGATATAAATCTGGCCAATAAACCCTGGTGTTCCGTAAGACTCTGTCCAGTTCATCGGTGCGTTGTAAAAACCATTACCCACGATGGCTCCCAGGACATTTTCTCCCTTCCTGAGCATAGCTGAAATATCATACGACAAATACATTACCCTATACTCCCTGAAATCATCAGGCAGCGGTATTCCGGCCTTTTCCAGGCCGGGTCTCTTTCCATAATTTGTCTGGTTGGGAATCAGGACATCGTCACTTACTTTTTTCCCGTTCACGTAAAATTCAAAATAGCCCAGCCCTGTTACAAAAGCCCTGGCATCCCTGATCTCCTTGCTTATACTGATCTTTTTCCTCAATAAAGGAGCTGGAGGAGGCATCTCCTTAAGCACCATCTGCCTGTTCTCATTTCTCACAGGATCAGGTATCGGCTCCTCTCCCTGCCATGGTGCCCCTATCCATTTTGCATTCCATTCTCCCGGATCGAGAAGTCCCATAATCCAGAAAGCCGGCTGGCTCCATTCCGAAGCTTTTCCGCTTTTGTCCCAGGTCCTGACCTGCCACCAGCACTCCTGCCTTGATCTGAGGGGACGACCGCCATAAATTACGTTAAAAGACTGGTCTGAATTTATTTTCCCGCTGTTCCATAAATCAGCCTCTCCGCCCAGTAATCTGTCCCTTGTTCCGGCCACCCTGATTTCCCAGGCCGTCTGAACCTGGCCCCGCTCGCCTTCACCGGCAATATTAACCCATGACAGGCGTGGTTTAATTATGTCAACCACCTGCGGGTTGTCGAGGTTTTCGCATTTTAGTCCTGTGGGTGTAATTCCTGCTTCGGATCTAAGGGAAAACAGAAACACTATACCAACCAGAGAGAATATATACTTCGCCATGCCCGTTAATGTTGTTAATCAGATTTTGCCTGCCAATAATTACCCGCAAGGTAATAAAATCATTCTAATCCCAAACCTGATGTAAGGCAGCTGCTTTGAGGTGTTCCGCTGTTTTGCCGTAAAGCCGATAATTATTACCTTTATAGGATTGAAATGAATTATCCAATCAATTCTTTTAGCCATGAACAGCAATAATCGTCGTGAATTTCTGAGGAAGAGTTTTCTGGGAATTTCCGGTGCAGCACTTATGCCATCGGCCCTTAAGAGTGATATTTATGCATCAGGCGTTCATTCCGCCTCTCCTGATCTGCCTTCTAGGATGCTTGGAAAAACTGGCATCAGAACCCCATTGATAAGCATGGGTACCAGCGGCGTAACATCTCCCGGTTTTGTGAGGGCGGCCTATGAAGCGGGTATAAAAATGTTTTTTTCCGCTACTTACTACGGCGAAGGCAACAACGAAATACTTGTCGGAGACGCCCTTAAAACTTTGCCAAGAGATTCGTTTGTCGTCGGCACGGCTTCGACCCCTAACGGTCTGGACACCCGGTCAGGGTTACTCACGGGTGACTTTAATGCAAAGGATTACCTGAAAAAAGCGGATGAGAGCCTCAGGCGCTTTGGCCTTGACCATATTGATATCCTGCTTTTCCCGTATGCTTCAAGAAAAGAGACCGTTCTGAATGAGGGTATACTGAGAACAATGGAAGAGGTCAAAAAACAGGGGAAGGTCCGGTTTACTGGAATTGCATCGCACGGCGGTATGATAGAGGCACTTGATGCTGCTGCCGGTTCAGGGTTGTACGACCTGGCAATGATTTCCTATAATTTTAAGATCCAGGAAATCGAATCTCTTAACACTTCTGTAGCAAATGCCGCCAGCAAGGGTATCGGTGTAATAGCCATGAAAACGACAGCGGGTGCTGCCAGGGATAAATCAGTCAATATGAGTGCAGCACTGAAGTGGGTGCTTCAGAATCAAAATCTGGCAACCATCGTTTCAGGAATGACATCGCTGGATGAATTAAAGAATAACCTGGCAATGATCCAAAACCTGAAGATGTCGGAAAAGGAAATTAATGACCTTAAGATCGCTGCAGCGCCGTCGGAGACCGGCCTATATTGTCAGCAGTGCAGGGAGTGTCTTGTGCAGTGTCCTCACAACCTTGATATTCCTGCCATTATGCGAAGTTACATGTATACATACGGCTACAGGAACATTGAACAGGCATGGTACACACTGGCAGATGCAGGATTATCCGGTAACATATGTGATAACTGCAGTATCTGCAGCGTGAAATGTCCCTCGGGTTTTAACGTGAAGAAGAAGATAGCGGATATTTCGCGCCTGAAGGATGTACCGAAGGAGTTCCTGCTGACCTGAGAATATTTTATGGCCTGTTCGTGATTATTGTCCCGACCAGGAACGGTATATCGCCATTTGAAGAAGGTCAGGTTTATCTTGCCTGGCAATAGTAAATTTTCTCCTTCCGGTCTTGCTGTCAGTCTCTTCAGAAATACTCAACCCCGCAAAGGAAAGGTATTTTGAATAATCCAGTTCTCTCATTGTATAGACATATTCGAATTCGTTGCTGAGAGAAATACCGGCGATCTCTTCGCAGGCCTGCTGAAACTCGGCATCGGTAAATCCCCTCCCGAGTTTCTTATAATAAGTGAAATAAAGATGGCGCATCACATCATCGAGCGATTTTTCATTCTGGGTGGCATTTCTAATCGCCAGGTCCAGAATTAAACCCACCACGGACCCTTTGTTATAAAATGATATTGACCTGTCGGGACCGGGCAGCTTGTTGCCGAAAGGCCCCTCACTCCAGGTCTGGTAGCTCGCCTGGACCAGTGACTGGTATTCCCGTCCGGGATCGTTCTCATAAGCATTGATGTCGCCCTCGAGGCTGGAGAACAGTTCTTCATCATTTATTATTTCTGCCCGCCTTACTATCAGGTATTCATAATATACCGTCAGCCCCTCGCTTACCCACAGAAGATTTGTTCTTGCTTCCCTTGAATAATCAAACGGGCCGAGCTCATAAGGTCTTATCCTTTTCACGTTGTAGTGATGGAAGTATTCGTGGGCAAGGAACTTAAGCATTCCCTTCAATCCCTCGGGGCTCTCAAGCCTCCTGCCGCTGAAACTCACGGTGGTATTGTTCAGGTGCTCGATCCCTCCGGCTCCGGGTCCGATGCCGATAAAGGTGTATTCATCATATGGTATATCACCGATTATATTAATGGCTGCCTTTACGGTTTTTTCCAGTGCGGACATAAATTCCTGACGGTTAAAATCGCCCGGATTGTAGGCTATAAACCTGTGATTGATTCCATCTATCGTGAAGGAAGGAAGTTCTTCGAGGTTACCAACGAGAAGAGGGCAGTCGTAAAGTATGTCGAAATCCGGGGCGGTGAATGAGTTGGAATTCTTTTCTGTCCGTTCGAGCCCTGTAGCAATATTTCTCCATGAACTGTAAGGAACAACTGTTACATTTACCAGGACATTGATTTTACCGCAGATATACATAAAGGTTGCAGCAGGCACTATATAGGCATGGGTGGCATCGAGGTAATTATTTGCAACAAATTTCCTGTCGGAGAAGACTTCGTATTTTACTGTTAATGAGCTGGTTTTACCGGATATAACCCTCCAGGTATTACTGTTGGTTTTTGTAAAAGGCAATGGTTTCCCTGAAGAGGTTACTGAAAAATTCCTGACGTTTCCGGGGTACTCCATAATCTGATAATAACCCGGCATCCAGACGGGCATCCTGAAATCGATCGTATCCTGGTTGATTTCCCTGCATTCGAGACTGACCCGGAACAGGTGATTACCCGGATCATTCATTGACACGGTATAGTGCAGAAAGGGGGTTTTTCCGATTTCATTTCTTTGTGCAAATGATAAAGAAAACCCCATTAACAGCAATAAGCCTAATATTGAAGCCCTGGTCAGTTTTGCTTCTATACTGTTCATAGTCATATTGATGATTGTTTTTACAAAGACAGGTCTTAAACAGTCAACAATATAGTTAAAATTACCTGAAGAATTAAACTAAAATGATATCAGCTTGTTATAAAACAGGGATAATTCGTAAATTTGTTAAGTATGGGTAATCACGGAAAATAATTAAACAGTGATAGTTATGAAAAAGATCAATCGCAGGAAATTTTTGGGAGCCGGGGTTGCTGCCGCGGCTACCGTAACAGCTGGTAACACGTTCGCATCGGAGGTGAAGAGCAATCTGATCCCTTTGAAGAAAAACAATGAAGATCCGTTCAATCCGGTTACATATAATGCGATGCCCACACGGTCGTTTGGTAAAACCGGGTATAAGGTTGGTGTGCTTAGTCTGGGTGCACAGGCAACTCTTGAGATCAAGGGCAGGGAAGAAGAATCGGAAAAGATCATCAATCGTGCCATTGATCTGGGAATCAATTATATTGATACTGCTGCCTCATACGGGGGAGGAGTGAGCCAGCTAAATGTCGGCCGGGTGATGAAGATCCGGAGGAGTGAGGTGTGGCTTTCAACAAAGACGCACGACCGTACTTACGACGGATCGATGCGACTTCTGGAGGAGAGCCTGAAGAACCTGCAGACCGATCACCTCGACCTGTGGCAGCTTCACAATGTACAGAGGCAGGAGCAGGTTGATCAGATCTTTGCTCCGGATGGCGCCATAAAAGCCCTGGAGAAAGCCAAAGCTGAAGGTGTTGTAAGATACCTTGGGATAACCGGACATTTTGAACCGCTGGTTTTGCTGAAAGCCATAAAAAGGTACCCTTTCGATGCCATACTGCTTGCCGTGAATGCCGCGGATGTCCATTACCTGAGCTTTAAGAACTATCTGCTTCCTGAGGTACAGGCGAAAGGAATTGCCATCATAGGCATGAAGGTCACGACCCGCAGCCGGATACTCTCATCGTGGACACCACCGCCCCTCGAAGAGCAGGCAGATGCACGGCTAAGGACTCCGATATCCGGAACAATCTCGATAAGGGAGGCCCTCATGTACAATATGAGCCTTCCCGTGAGCACCACGATAATAGGGGTCGACAGTATTGCACAGCTCGAGGAGAATGTTAAGATAGCTTCAGAGTTCACACCCCTGAGCCAGTCGCAGATGGAGGAGATTGAACATAAAACCCTTCCTGTTGTCCGGCAGGCTCTCTACTTCAGGAGATGGGATCTGGGAGCCTGACGGTTTATTATTCACATTTCAGATTCGACCTTTGTGCCTTTGATGCTTCGGCGAAGGCTCCGAACAGTGAATTCTTGAATGACGCGCAGGCAGCCGCTGTCTGTCCCTTGCCGGCCTGGGCAACTGCTATCTGATAGTGGAATTTTGCTTTTGCTTCGGCATCACCTGTTTCAATGGCAAGTCCCTTCTGGCCGAACTCAAGGCCTTTATCGAAGTTTTTCTGCTTGTTATAAACGTCGGCAAAAAAATAGAAGAGATCCTTGTCGTCCCCGTATTTGGCGGCTTTGTTAAGCATTGTAATCGCTTCATCAAGATTTTCTGCCTGGTTTGCCCTCGATCCGGCTACACGGAAATACTCAAGAGCCATGGTGGAGGCCTGTTTTCCCCTTTCGTCATCCTTGCCGCCTTCGAGTTTCTCAAGAAAGAGATCAATGGTTTGCTCGAAGGCATCCGAATTGCCCTGCTGAATATATATCAACGCTTTGTTATATATGGCCGTTGTGAATCCCGGGTTAATTGCCAGAACACTGTCGAAGGTGGTAATGGCATTTTCAAAATCGTTATTTGAGAAGTAATCGGTTGCAAGTGTATTGTAGGCCTGCACCAGAATCTTCTCTGCATTCTCCTTATTCGACGGGCTTCCATATTTATCTCCTGCCTCGGCAGCAATCCTGGCAGACTGGATAATCTCACGGGCCGGCTTCTTTTCATTAAGGTCGTTGTATGCTGCTTTGAAATATAAACCAGGCAATACCTTAATGGCATTTTGCTTAAGGTCAGCGGCACTTTCGCCAACCTCGTCGGCAAGTACAATTGTCTGCTCAAATGCCTTGATAGCCGCCGGTATATCCGATTGCATGGCTTTTGCCCCTTCATTATATACTTTAATAACATCATTTCGTGTCTGGGCTTCCAGGCTTACACCAATGATAAAAGAGAGGATCAGGATCCCTGCAATTCTGGTTACTGCTTTAATGTTCATTTTGTTCAGATTATCAGATTATTACAAAATTATTTTCATTTTTGAAAGTCTGTAAATATAAAAAAATATTATTACTTACTAATCCAATTATGCTTAAAATC
>CAYRQY010000037.1:0-5789 GCA_964426435.1 uncultured Rikenellaceae bacterium
ATCAGTAACAATCCTGCCGGTAAGAGGATGCCCTTCCCTGAGGGGCCTGCCTTTCTCCCTTACATCGTAAGCTATCGCATTTGCCCTCCTTACTGAGGTCGTATTGAGATTAACATTGAAAGCAACCAGGAAATCCCTGGCACCGACTACAGTTGCGCCGGAACGAGGATTGAACAGTGCGGGTCCGAAATCGGGTTTCCAGGCATGATCAGCCAGCCTCTCAGGCAGTCCCTCGTATTCTCCGGCCCTGATATCTGCAAGGTTTTTCCTCCCCTGATCAAAAGCAGCATTCTCGTAGCAGTAAACCGGTATCCTGAGTTCATTGCCGATTCTTTCAGCCAGGCGGCGTGCATACGCTACAGTTTCCTCCATTGTTATGCCCGACACAGGAATCAGCGGGCAGACGTCCGTTGCTCCCATCCTGGGGTGTTCGCCTTTGTGCCCTGACATATCAATCAGTTCCGATGCCTTTTTCACCGCTCTGAAGGCCGCTTCGACAACCGATTCAGGATCACCTGCAAAGGTCACAACGGTACGGTTCGTATCTTTACCCGGATCGACATTCAGCAGGCTGACACCTTCAACTTCTTCTACTGCGCCGGTTATCTGCCTGATAATTGAAATATCCCTTCCCTCGCTGAAGTTCGGAACACACTCTATAATTCTTCTCTCCATATCTCTCCTTTAAGTATCACTGTTTCAATTAAGTTACTGCCAAATGCATAAGGCATGAATTCATAAGAAGGCATCTCCTTTGTTATAAACATGTTAGCTACTTTTCCCCTTGCTATCGACCCGTGGGTTTCTGATAGTCCCATTGCACAGGCTGCATTGATCGTTACCGCATTTATTGCTTCCTCCGGCAACATCTTAAGCCTGATGCAACCCAGCGACATTATGAGCTTCATGTTGCCGGATGGGGATGAACCCGGGTTGTAATCGGAAGCCATGGCAACAGGCAATCCGGAGTCTATCATCTTTCTTGCCGGCGGGTCGGGCAGACCCAGGAATAGTGCAGAACCGGGAAGCAGGACCGGCATTGTCGGGCTGCCCGACAGAGCCCTTATCTCATTATCACCTGATCTTTCGAGATGGTCCACCGACAGGGCATCGTACTTAACCCCGACCTGGACGCCGCCCGAAAAATCAAGCTCGTTGGCGTGTATCTTTGGTATCAGTCCATATTTAAGCCCTGCAGTCAGTATTCTTTCGGTATCGTGAACAGTAAAAAACCCAGTGTCGCAGAATACATCGATATAATCCGCAAGCTCTTCCGAGGCGACAAGAGGGATCATCTCGTTTATTACCTTATCGACATACTCCTCTCTCCTGCCCCTGTATTCTCCGGGGAGCGCATGAGCACCAAGGAAGGTGGCCCTTACCCCGACAGGTGATGTTTCCCGTATCCTCCTGATGACCCTCAGCATCTTAAGCTCGTTCTCAGTATTAAGACCGTAACCGCTTTTTATCTCTACAGCTCCCGTCCCAAGGCTGATTATCTCTCTTACACGGTCCATTGACTGCATGTAGAGCTCATCCTCGGAAGTCTCCTGCAACAACGCGGCCGAATTAAGTATACCTCCTCCCCTGCTTGCTATCTCTTCATATGACAAGCCGCGGATGCGATCTGTAAACTCCTTCTCCCTGCTCCCGGCATAGACCAGGTGGGTGTGGGGATCGCAGAAGGAAGGAAATACAAACCTGCCTGATGCGTCTATAACCTTATGGTTACCAGAAGTTACACCGGGGATTAAATGGTCAATTTCAGCCATCGGGCCGAAAGAAGCGATAAGACCATTTTCTGCAAACAGGAAGGCTTCGGGAATGGTGTCAAGCTTTGACATCTCCTTTCCGCTGACCTTCGGTCTGGGAAAATCCTCAGTCTGGACCAGACCTTTAATATTACTGATAAGCAGCCCCATATAAGTCTTTTGGCTTTAAATAGTGTCCTAAGGTAGCAAATATTGAAAAAAGAGATGATGATTTCCATTTTTCTTTATATTTGGTACTGAAAAACAAAACCATAACCTATGAAGAAGAGTGCCCTGGTATTTATTTTAGCTGCCTTTGCTTTCAGCCTGCAGGCACAGGAAGCAAAAACCAAATCGGGATGGAATTTCGGTGTACTTCCATCAATATCATTTGATTCCGACCTCGGGTTTCAGTACGGAGGCCTTATTGACCTCTACAACTACGGACCGGGCGACATCTATCCCGACTTCTATCACAAGATATATGTTGAAGTGAGCCGTTATACAAAGGGAAGCGGTATAAACAGGTTCAACTACGAATCTGCGCACCTTATTCCGGGCATCAGGTACACAACCGACCTTTCCTTCCTTCCCGATCAGGCATATGACTTCTACGGGTTCAACGGGTACAATGCCGTGGTCAATAAAGAGTGGATGGATCCAGAATCGAATCAGTATATCTCCAGAATGTTCTACAGGCATAAGAGGTCGCTGTTCAGGTTTAAGAACGATTTCGAGGGGAAGTTCTCAGGCGAAAAGCTGTTATGGAATGCCGGATTTGCCATTCAGAATTTCAGAACGTCACCGGTTGATCTGGAAAAGATCAACAAAGGCAAGGATCCCGGCGATCAGATTCCTGACGTACCAGGACTTTTTGACTTATACCAGGAGTGGGGGATTATCGGAAGCGAGGAGGCTGATGGAGGATTGGTGACCACTATTAAAGCAGGGTTAACTTATGATACCAGGGATAACAGGCCAAACCCGATGAAGGGGATATGGACCGAAGCCGGGATTGAAACATCACAGAAGTTCCTTGGAAGTGAAGCCACATTCGGAAAGTTCTATTTCACACATCGTCAATATTTTACGCTAATACCATCTGACCTGTCGCTGGCCTACAGGCTCGGTTACCAGCAGACCATTTTCGGTGATGTACCTTTCTATTATCAGCCCCAGGTTATTGTGTCCGCACTGAGAGGATCAACATCGGAGGGTCTCGGGGGCTCAAAAACATTGAGGGGTATCTGGAGGAACAGGGTTGTGGGTGACGGTTTTCTGTATGGTAACGTGGAGTTGAGGTGGAAACCGGTAAGGTTCAGTTTTATTAATCAGAATTTCTACCTTGGACTGAATGCTTTCAGCGATTTCGGGATGGTTACCAGGGAGATTGAGTTTACACAAAACATCACCAGTCCATACAATCCCTCTGATTTCTTCAAAACCGATGCTGAGAAACTTCACGTCAGCGCAGGTGTGGGACTCAGAGTAGTGATGAATGAGAATTTCATCATCGCTTTCGATCTTGGAAAGGCATTCAACGAACAGGACGGGAATATAGGGTTCTATGTAGGATTAAACTACCTGTTCTAAAGACCCCTGAGGAAATATGCCAGGCCAACACCCAGGTAGTTTCCTATTATATAGCCAACTACACCTACAGTGATCCCGGTCACTATTACCTCTTTGTTCTTTAGGGCAGCTGCAACTATAGGTACAAAGGGCGGAGAATATATAAATGCCGTTGTTGTAATCAGGTAGTCGTCGGCATTTACCCTGAAGAGCCTGGAAAGGAGAAGATGAAGAACCAGAGAGCCGAAATAGGCATACATAACGTAAGCAAAAAGGCTGAGGTACCCTCTTGTGAATATTATACTGAAATCGGCCATCGATGCAACAACGAGCGAGAAGACAAGGATAAAATACATTCCCAGCTGGAAGCTTTTCTCTATCCTGTTGATCCATGGTAAAAGCGACGCCACTATCGCGAACGTTGTTATCAGCAGGATAGCCACAGGGTTAAGAGCTTCGGGGGGAAAGATGAGTACCGCCGCGCCCACTGACATCGCAACAATCAGCAATGAAATCCCGAAGGCTTTGAGAAGCGGAAGCAGTCTCTCCTTCTTCAGCATCCCTGAAAAATCATCAAAGCTCTGTGCTTCAGCAGCAGCCTTATCAGCATCATACGATTCTGCCGAATGCCTGTAAGGGGGAAGGATTGCCCTGAAAACCTTCGGCCCTGCCGTGATAAAAAATATAATCGTTAATGCACCAGTAATTATATCATAGGTGTTTGTCATAAGGAAGAGACTTGGACTGACATCAAGCGCAACGCTCAGGGATGCCATATTTGCAGTACCTCCGGAGTAAACACTTACCAGCATTCCGGCAACCTTCCAGCTGTCAGGTACAATGGTCTCAAAAATCAGGAAACCCGAAGATATTATGACAATTACCGAGAACAGTGCCAGAATCATGCTGAGAAACCCTGTTCTTGCATGCTTCAGCCAACGTCTAATATTAAGTGAGAATAGAAGCAAAGGGAAAGCTATCGGGACAATTATAGTCATCAGAAGGTCCTGTGTTGCAGCTATTGTATTTACCGTAAAATCGTCCTGTGTAACAGCTCCCGCAGCCAGGAGGGATTCCATCTGCGACGCAGGCAGTGAAGGGTCACCCTTGAGGGCAAGCTTGTAGCCCTCGCTTCCTTTCGGCAATATCCCGGAAATGCTTAAAAGAAGTCCAAATCCGTAAGCGATGAGAATGGTGCCGGTCTTCTTGAAGAACGAGGAACATTTGCAGAGGTAGATAATTGCGAAGGGGAATGCAAAATAGAAAAGAACCAGGAGAACGATCTTGATCATTGCTTCAGGTTTTAAGTTCTAACCAAATTTAAACAAAGCAAATGACCCGGGGTCAAATTACCTGAAAAATAAGTATTTATACTTATAACGACGAATCAGGACACTCCTCGAAGCTTTTTCTGTATTGCTCTATTGCCCTGAGGCTCATTCCCATGCTTGAGAATCCGCCGTCGTGATAGAGGTTCTGCATTGTTACCTTCCTTGTAAGGTCTGAGAATAAAGCAATGCAATAATCAGCGCACTCTTCCGCAGTAGCATTTCCAAGGGGCGACATCCTCTCCGAGAAGTCGACAAGAGACTCAAATCCGTGAATGCCGCTTCCGGCGGTTGTCGGTGTTGGTGACTGCGATATGGTATTAACCCTTACTTTTCTGTCGCGGCCGTATATGTACCCAAATGAACGGGCAATCGATTCAAGGAGCGCCTTGGCATCACCCATATCGTTATAACCGGTAAGGGTTCGCTGGGCAGCAACATATGAGAGTGCGACAACTGAACCCCATTCCTTTATTGCATCGTGTTTATAAGCCGTCTGGAGGATACGGTGAAAGCTGAGAGCCGAAACATCAAAGGTTTTCAGCATGTTTTCATAATTGGTATTCTCATATGGTATCTCTTTACGAACATTCGGAGACATACCTATCGAATGGAGTATGAAATCGACCTGACCTCCGAAATGTGTCATGCTCTCCGTTATAAGTCTCTCAATGTCTTCCATTTTAGTTGCGTCTGCCGGGATGACCCTGCTGCCTGTAATACGGGCCAGGTCATCGATGGTACCAAGCCGGATAGCAACCGGTGAGTTTGTCAGGATCAGTTCTGCGCCATGCTGATAAGCCTTCAGGGCTACCTGCCAGGCAATGGATTTATCATTAAGGGCACCGAAGATAATGCCTTTTCGGCCTTGCAGAAGATTTGAGTTCATGATTGATGGCTATTGGTGACTGGTGACTGGTGACTGGTGACTGGTGACTGGTGACTGGCGACTGGTGACTGGTGACTGGTGACTGGCGACTGGCGATAGTCAGGACCTTTATCAGTTGAGTGCTGCATTGAGCAGTTCGGTCGCATTTTTAATGGCTGTTTCGGTTATTTCACTTCCGCTAAGGAGCCTGGCAACTTCCATTATCCTTTCACTGTCTGATAACAATCTAATCCGGGTAATTGTTTCATC
>CAYRQY010000037.1:5799-14037 GCA_964426435.1 uncultured Rikenellaceae bacterium
TTATATACATGGTAGTGTCTGGAGCCCTGCGAGGCTACCTGGGGAAGATGGGTTATATTGACCACCTGCATGTACTTGCCCATCCGGGAAAGTATCTGCCCGACTTTGTCGGCGATCTCACCCGATACTCCGGCATCGATCTCGTCGAAGATGATGGTAGGCAGGTTCATGTTCCTTGTGAGCAGCGACTTAAGGCTGAGCATCACCCTCGACAGTTCTCCTCCTGAGGCTATTTTTGCGATGTTTTCGGGGGGCACCTGGCGGCTGGCTGAAAACAGAAAATCAGCATAATCTGTTCCTGTTGGAGACAGGGATGACGATTGTGAAAGCTCAATCCTGAATTTTCCGTTTGGCATCCCCAGTTGCCTGAGAAGATCTGTGATCCGTCTTTCCACCTCGGGCAGGACAGCTTTTCTTTTTTGAGACATCTGTTCAGCTGTCGCTCTCAGTGAGGTTTCTTCCTCCGCGATCATTCTTTCCATCTCCTGCAGGCGCTCGCCGGCAGACCCGGCCGACCTTATAAGACCTTTTATCTCATCCTCTTTAAGAATAAGTTCGTCGAGGTTCTGAACCCTGTGCTTCCTCGTCAGCGAGTAAATCAGGTCGAGACGCTCATCTACCTTTGCCAGCCGTCCGGGATCAGCTTCGACTTTCGAGGAAGCCTTTTCAATTTCGCAGGCAAGGTCATCAAGTTCTATATAAAGAGATTCAAGTCTCGACACAAGCTCCTCTCCCCCGGGAAGGAAGGAGCTTATTTTGCTGATTGCCGATCTCACATCCCTCAGTTTTGTAACGATGGATGCCTCTTCCGACTGCAAAAGTGCCGATGAAGTTTCGAGCGCCAGCCTTATTTCCCCGGCATGTGCAAGCAGTTCCTGTTCTCTTTCCAGCTCTTCCTGCTCTCCCTTTCTCAACCTTGCCTCCTCGAGCTGATTCAGCTGGAACTGGTAGTACTCGAGGTCGGAAATGTTTTTGTCGGACTGTTCCTTCAGCCCTGCATACTCTTTTATAATTTTCCGGTATCCGGCATAGGCAGACCTGTATCCGGCTTTCTGGGCTATTGTTCCTGCAAAGGAGTCGATTACATTAAGCTGGAAATTATTATCTGCCAGCATCAGGGTCTGATGCTGGGAATGAATGTCAATCAGCCTGCTTCCAATTTCCTTCAGCTGGTTCACAGTAACGGGAGTATCGTTGATAAAGGCACGTGATTTGCCTGCGGGGTTAATCTCTCTTCTCAGAATGGTCGTTACCTCATAATCAAGCTCATTGTTCAAAAAGAACTCTTCAAGGTCATATCCGTCAATCCGGAAAAGGCCCTCGACCACACATTTTTCGCTTTTGTCGAGCAGTACTGATGTGTCGGCCCTGTTTCCCAGTATAAGTGAAAGGGCACCCAGCAAAATTGATTTTCCCGCACCGGTCTCCCCGGTAATTATGGTGAGTCCATTCTCTAATTCAACGTCCAGTTCCCTGATCAGAGCATAGTTGCGGACTGATAACCTGGTGAGCATAGGCTTATGTTATGGAGCTGTGGAAGATGTAATCCTCTGGTACTTCGATTTGTTTGCAGGGTCTATTTCGGTCAGGATCTGCACGACCCTGCTCTTTTCTTCAGGGAATGCATCTGTAAAAATATTGACCAGCTCGTCGGATTTTGCCTCAATAACTATCTGGAGCAGATACATGAAGGGATCCGGCTTCCTTCTGTAGACCTCCTGGATAAGACGCAGGCTTTCAACAATGCTGTTCCTGGCTTCGGTCAGCCTCGACTCCATTCTGTCGAGCCCGTTTATATCATATTCATAGACAAATCTTCTGACACCCTCATATTGCTTATCAAGAAGATTCTTGACAAGCCAGTACCTGTTCCTGTTCCTTGATCCGTCGTATGGTTTCCATCCGGATTCAGGAGCATTCTGCGCATTTGTTACGATCTTCTCTGCAACCTGGAAGAATTCTGTTCCTCCCAGCGGACTGAAGGAGTCATAATCAAATCCCAGGATTATGTAGGCGTAATAGGCCAGCACCGACACCAGGTTAAGCCTGTGGGTGTTGGGATCGAACTCCAGAGGCTGGAACTCAGCATACCTGAACTGAATGTTATTGTCGATGAAGTTCAGGAGAGTTGTATTATATGTGGTATTGAAAACCGGCCTTCTGAGCTGGACCTGGATAGTTCCCCTGAATTCATCGGCTGAGAGCTGTTCGGTGAGGTTGATCAGTATATTGCAGTCAATCCGTTCAGCATAGCTGTAGACGTGGTTTGTCCATACGGTATTGTTCATGAATTCGTAGATCTCCCGTTGCATAGTCTCAAAAACCTGCCTGTTGGAGCCCTGGATTTTCTGGGCTGAGATCTGCACGTTACAGTTAAGCTCCTGTGGTACAAGCACCCCCGGGAGCAGAAGCAAGAAAAGGACAATACAATATTTTATTCCGGTGACCATGACTATTCACTTTTTTCTATCATCCTTGCAATGATTCCGATGATATCTGCCGCAGCCTCGTCTTTTGATTTCAACTCAAATTTAGCAATATTATTGTTTCTGTCTATCGTGGTGATTTTGTTTGTATCAAACCCGAATCCTGCACCTTCGTCGCGCAGGGAATTCAAAACTATCAGATCGAGGTTCTTCTTTTTCAGCTTCTCCAGTGCATTGTCAAACTCATTGTCCGTCTCGAGTGCAAATCCTGCCAGCAGCTGGCCAGGTTTTTTCATTTTACCGAGAGCTTCAGCAATATCGGTTGTGGGTTTAAGTCTCAGGTTCAATTCACTGCCTTCCCTCTTAATTTTACCGGCTGCCACCCTGACGGGGGTAAAATCTGCCACTGCAGCGGCAAGTATTGCAATATCGCAGTCGGGGAACAGCCTGATGCACTCTTTTGTCATCGAAGCTGCATCAGTTACGTTTATCACTTCTACGGAACTGTTCCGGGGAAACCGTGAAACGGGACCCAGGACGAGCCATACATCTGCCCCGGCGTCAGCAGCGGCATCAGCAATTGCGACGCCCATTTTCCCGCTTGAATGGTTACTGATGAAGCGTACCGGATCGATCTGTTCGTGCGTGGGGCCGGCGTTGATAAGGATCTTTTTCCCTTTCAGGAAGTTATTTTTTTTTTAAAGAAGCTTTCCAGTTCCTTCAGGATCTCCTCTGGTTCTGCCATCCTTCCCTTGCCCGAGAGTCCGCTTGCCAGCTCGCCGGTTGCCGGTTCGAGAATATGGTTTCCGTAACTCCTGAGTGTTTCGATATTCCTCTGAGTGGAAGGGTGACTGAGCATGTCGGTATCCATTGAGGGGGCGACAAATACCGGGCAGCGGGCTGAGAGGTATGTTGTGAGGAGGAGGTTATCAGCTATTCCTCCTGCCATTTTGGCAATTGTGTTGGCGGTGGCAGGAGCTATTATGTAAAGGTCGGCCCAGATACCCAGGTCAACATGGCTGTTCCAGTCGCCGTTCTCTGCATTGTAGAATTCCGTCAGAACCGGATTGCGTGACAGGGTTGCGAGGGTGAGAGGGGTTATGAATTCCTTTGCAGCAGGAGTCATGATCACCTCAACCTCGGCGCCATCCCTCACTAAAAGCCTTACCAGTGCTGCACTCTTGTACGCAGCAATACCACCGGAGATCCCAACAAGTATATTTTTGCCTTTCAGCACTTTAATTGAGTTATTTCTTTACCTGGCTCTCGGGATTCCTGAAAAAGATTTTCCCTTCTTCAAGCTCCTGCAGGGCAATGAGTGTAGGTTTCGGAAGCCTCTCATAGAATTTCGAAATCTCAATCTGCTCGCGGTTCTCGAAAACCTCTTCAAGGTTATCTGAGAAAGATGCAAACTCCTCAAGTTTCTTGTTCAGTTCCTGCTTCATGTCCACCGCTATCTGGTTTGCCCTTCTGGATACAACAACAACCGTTTCGTAGATGTTGCCAGTGTCCTTTGTCATAAGATCAAGGTTTCTGGTCAATGTTGTTACCGGGGCCATCGATTTTCTGTAATCCATATATGCTGTTAATTGAGTTTATCTGCTATATCACGTAAATCCACGTCTCCTGTCTTAAGGAACCTGGTGGTTGACTGGAATATCCTGTTCACCTCCCGTGAGTATTTTGTTTCCGGGAATTCCTCCATAAATGAGTAATAATCATCAAGTGTATCCTGAAATCTCTCCCTCTGGCGTGCCGGAAAGCTGTTTGCGGCATAGAGATAGAGAGAGTTGAGCTTAAGGAACATCATTTCTTCCCTGTACCTGCTTTCGGTATATTCTTTCAGGCTGTTATTGAGTGCAACAACTGCGGCTTTGTATGCATTCATATCGTAATAGAGCCTTGCGCTGAGATAAGATTTCTCGACGAGTTTCTCCTCCAGCTGCCTGATCAGCAGCCTTGCCTCTTCGACCCTTGGGCTATTGGGATACCTGCCAATATAAATATTGAAGCCTTCAATGGCGTTTCTGGTGTTCTCCTGGTCAAGTTCAGCTCTTGGTGAGATATTGTAATCGCATTTTGCAGCCATAAAAGTAGCCTCTTCCGCATATTTTCCAAAGGGAAACTGTTCCAGAAATGATTTGTAATAACCGCCAGCCATATAGTAATCACGCATCCCGTAATAGCTCTGTGCATTCATCCAGTTAAGCTCCTCCGACTCTTCTGTAGCCCTGTATCGTGGCAGGATCTGCGACAGCAGGTCGGTGGTTCTGGAGTATTTTCCCGCTTCATAGTACTCCTTTGCCCTGATCTTTTTCAATTCGAAATCAGAGCTTTTCAGAAGTTTCTCATACTCGCCGCAAGAACTGACAAGGAGACCTGTCAGAAGAATTATGCTTAGTCCGGACCTCATAATAAAAATGTTGCGCAAAATTACGGTTTTTTTTAATACACTGTATAAAAACGGGATTATTATGGCTTTATTTTCCGGACAGCGGAGTGCTTCATTCGACAAATTAGGTATAAATAGGTATCGGGGTATACCTCTAAATCTTTACTTTTGTGCCAGTTTTCAACCAAACCAATCTGTTATGGATATTTTCGACAAAATTAAAACCAACAAAGGTGCCCTCGGGCAGTATTCTGATATCGGTCATGGTTATTTCATGTTTCCGAAGCTTGAAGGAGAGATTGCTCCAAGGATGAAATTCAGGGGCAAGGAGGTTCTTGCCTGGAGCCTCAACAATTACCTTGGGCTGGCGAATAATCCTGAAGTCAGGCAATATGACTCTGAAGCTGCAGCGAAGTATGGTCTTGCTTATCCGATGGGTGCAAGGATGATGTCGGGACACACATCCGTTCACGAGAAGTTTGAAAAGATGGCGGCTGAGTTTACCGGTAAAGAGGATGCGTATCTTCTCAACTATGGCTACCAGGGAATGATCTCCATAATAGATGCGCTGGTTGACAGGCGCGATGTGATTGTTTACGATTCTGAGTCTCATGCGTGTATTATGGACGGACTCAGGCTTCATATGGGCAAGCGGTTTGTTTTTCAGCATAACGATATTGAAAGCTGTGAGAAGCAGCTGCAGAGAGCTGCAAAGATAGCGGAAGAGACAAAAGGCGGCATCCTTCTTATCACGGAAGGTGTTTTCGGCATGGCGGGCGATCTCGGGAAACTGGATGCAATTGCTGCGCTCAAGAAGAAATACAATTTCCGCTTCCTGGTGGACGATGCCCACGGATTCGGAACCATGGGAGCCACAGGTGCGGGCACGGGTGAACATTTTGGTGTTCAGGATCAGATTGATGTCTATTTCGCAACTTTCGCCAAAGCTATGGCCGGGATCGGGGGTTTTGTTTCCAGCACACGGGAGGTAATCAACTACCTCCGGTACAACCTCAGGTCACAGATATATGCCAAATCACTTCCTATGGCAATGACCCTGGGAGCCATCAAGAGGCTTGAACTGATACAGGCCCATCCTGAATTCAAGGAAAAACTCTGGACGATCGTCAACGCACTGCAGAAAGGTCTGAAAGAAGCAGGTCTCGATCTTGGCAGGACGGAGTCGCCGGTAACTCCGGTATTTATGAAATGCCCGCTTATGAAGGTTACACAGCTTATTTACGATCTGAGGGAGAATTACAGTATCTTCTGTTCGGTGGTAATATATCCGGTGGTGCCGAAGGATGTCGTAATGCTCCGTCTTATACCCACAGCATCCCATACTCTCGAAGACGTTGCATATACCGTTAAAGCTTTCGGAGAGATCAAGAAAAAGCTTGATAATGACGAATATCCCGATGTTGCCGCAGATTTTTCCAGGTAATATTTGAACATTTTCATACTTCCGTCGGTTATTATAGCTGAAACAAGCCTGTCCCGCCTGAACCGGGGCGGAATAATGTCAGTCTGTAAAAACCGGAAATGGAAACAACCACGGAGATAAATATCAACAACCTCCTGAAAGGGTATAATATGCTGCTCTATTTTGCCGGCAGCATGATAATGGATGAACCTACAGAAGAATGTGTTGATGACTTCTGGCTGGCAGGCATGATTAAGGCATTGCCTGTTTCAAGCAGGAATCCAAGGTTTCTTAAGGCGGCATCAATGCTCAGAGGTTCATGTTCCGAACAGTTATCGTGCAAAAAGGTATTTGCAGTTGACTTCAATGGTCTCTTCCGGAGCAAGGGCAAGGCCTTTCCGGTTGAGTCGTCATGGATTAACGAAGCTTTTGTCGGCGGTACAGTCAGAACTGAATCAGTAAGGGAGTTTTACGATTCCTACGGATGGGTTTCAAAATATAATGGAGTTGTACCCGACGATCATCTGGGTGTTGAACTGCTGTTTCTCACCCTTCTTATTGACAAATATATTTCGCTTGATGACAGAGCCTGCAAAAAAGAGATGAGCAGGGAGATCAGGCGGTTCATAAGGGATCATCTTCTTACCTGGGTCCCGCAGTGGAACAGGCAGGTTCAGATCACTGCCGCTACATTATGCTACAAGGGTATTGGCACTCTTATACACGCCATTGCCGAGGATCTTGATGCAATTTTCACAGTATCCGACCGTTCAGGGATCTGACACTCCTGCTACCCTGCCTTTTCTGCGAGCCAGCGTTCGGCATCAATAGCGGCCATACAGCCTGATCCGGCAGCCGTCACAGCCTGCCGGTAATGAGGATCCTGGACATCACCTGCGGCAAATACACCCGGAACATTTGTTTTGGTTGTTCCAGGTATAGTTTTAATGTATCCAACTGTATCAGTATCAAGGTACTTACTGAATACTTCCGAATTGGGGGTATGTCCGATTGCCAGGAAGAAGCCGTCTATCTTAAGCTTTACAACCTCTGCTTCAGGGGTTCCCTTCCTTCTTTGGAGCACAACACCCTCAACACCGTTCTCGCCAAAGAGATCTACCGCCTCATGTTCCCAAAGGATCTCAATATTGGGTGTATTCATTACCCTGTTTTGCATAGCCGCCGATGCCCTCAGGACGTTTCTCCTTACCACCATGTAAACCTTGCGGCACAATCCTGCCAGGTATGTTGCCTCTTCAGCAGCAGTATCGCCGCCTCCAACAACAGCAACATCCTTTCCCCTGTAGAAGAAACCGTCGCACGTAGCACACGCTGATACTCCCATCCCGGCATATCTGGTCTCAGCCTCAAGTCCGAGATATTTTGCAGTCGCTCCTGTGGATATTATAACTGCTTCGGCTTCAATAACTTTTACTTCATCGATGATGACCCGGAGTGTTGGTCCTGAGAAGTCGGCGTCTGTTGCTGTTCCGAAACGAATATCCGCGCCAAAGCGCTCAGCCTGCCTCTTAAAATCTTCCATCATTGCCGGACCCATCACCCCGTCGGGATATCCGGGATAGTTCTCCACATCGGTGGTTATGGTAAGTTGCCCCCCCATCTGCATCCCGGTATAGAGCACGGGTTTGAGGTTTGCCCTTGCCGCATACAAGGCTGCAGTATATCCTGCGGGACCTGATCCAATTATCAGGCACCTTACCTTTTCGGCGTTTTCAATATCCGGCTTACTTGCCTGTGGTTTTTCATCATTAATATTCAACGGCTTGATAAATTCCATGACAGACTGGTTTGATGATTATCTGTAAAAATACAAAAAAGAGACTATTTTCCCGTTAGCCCGGCCTGAATATATTTTTGTCCGCAATACCTACTAGCATTGCCCTCCGGCCGCTTGTCTGGCTTGGCCCCCGGGGGGGGTGGTGGGTGTAGCACCGGGCGGGGGGGGGGGGGGGGGGGGGGGGGGGGGGGGGGGGGGG
>CAYRQY010000037.1:14047-14365 GCA_964426435.1 uncultured Rikenellaceae bacterium
CCTTGATGGTTTGCCCCCAGGCCTTCATGTTGGTTTGCCCTCCAGCCCCCTTGATGGTTTGCCCCCAGACCTTCATGTTGGTTTGCCCTCCAGCCCCCTTGATGGTTTGCCCCCAGGCCCCCTGATGGTTTGCCCCCAGGCCCCCTAAAGGGGGAGATTGCAGGCTGGCAATCAGTAATCTGAAACAATAAGGATTCTGTTATCAGATATCTTTCTGACACTTTCCCCGGATTTGGAGACAAACCCTGTTTCACTTTTCTCTTCTTTATCCCAGTTGTGAATAGCGGCAACCTGTTTGTATGAATCCGGTTTATTAAA
>CAYRQY010000038.1:0-14250 GCA_964426435.1 uncultured Rikenellaceae bacterium
TTTGCCCCGTTGAGGCTATTCATCCCGAGTAGATCTGCAAATCACAACTAAAAGGCCATTTTTGAAAAATTATGGCCTTTTTTATTGGGGATTGTACCTCGCCTTCTCCAGCATTGCCTGAACATCAGTATCATTCATCAACCCTTCGAGCGTAACTCCCGGGTTCTTCTTCATATACGATTCAATTATCCTGAAGCCCGTCCAGACTGCTGCCTTGCCGGGCGATTCGTTTGTGAAGTAACTTGTAAAAGGAGCCTCCCCGGTCAGCTTTCGTATAGTCAGATGGTCTGTCCTGAAAAGAAGATCATTGGTCATCAGGTAGCGCCACATCTCTCCTTCGTTGTTTCTGCAGAATTTCAACTGGTCCGGGCTGAAACCGAATAGCTTCCCGTCGGGCAATTCAGGCATCATGCACCTCATGAAATACCTGATCTTACCCTCATGTATCATTCTTGTGATCACATTGTCGCTGCTGTACTTCATCTCATCAAAATCCCACTCGGAAGCTCCCCATCCGTAAAGGCAGTCAGGGGCAATATACTCAGGTGTCATCTTTGCGGCAACATATTTATAGATCTGAAGCAAGGGATAATATTCCGAATCAGCCCCAAGGTACCTGTCGAGACCAATAGCCAGAACCGAATCACCCGCGATGATGCTTGAGTTGAAACCTGTTATGCAGGTGAAAACCGATGGCACCTGACTGTCCGGGAAATACCAGAGATAATGGCGAAAGGCATTCCGGAGCTCCTCCTCTACGGTGCTGATATCACTGAATACCTTCATTGTTGCATCATATACTTCGTTGTTTTGCCTGTCGGTGCAAAACTCAACGAGGTATTCGGCAAAAAGAGGGTCGTTTATATCACCTGCATTTATCACATAACTGAACAACTGGAGAAAACTTCCGTATTTTTCTTTCAGAAGGGGAATACTCTCCCTGATCTCATCAGGGCTGATGGAAAAAAGATCCTTCTCGAGCCTGGATATCTCGAACACCAGGTTAACTGACGAAATATCAATTTTGTATGGATTTCTCTTGCACGAAGTTCCTTGAACGATCACCAGGAGAATTACAACTATTTGAATTATTTGTCGCATAAGTTTTTTCGGTTAAGGGCAAGTATTGCCAATAATTTATAATTTTACATGTATAACGGAAAAAAATCGTCCTTTTGTAGATTTTAACCTGAAATTTTACTGCAATGAAACAAAAGTTAAGTTCAGCCGGTCGCAGACTTATCCTGTGTACAACAGCTTTTTTCATCCTCTCAGCAGTGGTTACAAGGGCTCAGGAGTTCAGGTACAGTGGTTACATCATTCCTGCAATTTCCTGGTTTTCAACGGATATAACCGAAGTCACCAATCAGGGATCAAGAGCGGGTATGATAATAATGATCAGTGCCGAGAGATACTTCAACAATCACATATCGGCAACAGCAGGCATCAGTGTTATCAATTCCGGCGGAAGGCTTGTAAGCCGTGATCCCACGCTCTTCAGGTTTGCCAATTACACTTCTGTTGTGGCATCCGGCGATCCGATTGTTTACCGGATACAATACCTGGCAATTCCTGCAGGATTCAAGTTTTACACCAGCGAGATGGGTTATTCAAACATTACCGGGTTCGCCGGCCTGGGAATAGATCCCAAAATAGTTGTCCGGGGCAGGGTTGACATTCCTTCACTCGACATCAGGGGAGAAGCAGCTATGACAGAAATAAACAGGTTCAATTTCGGATGGCACATCGATGCAGGAATCGAGTATCCGATTGGCGGATCAACCGTTGTTGTGCTCGGTGCAGGATTTGAAAACAACTTTCCCGATATAACCAAAGACGTAGGAACACAAGTCAATGACAGGGTGGCACATAAATTCCTGAAATTCATCTTCGGGATCAAATTCTGACCTCTATGAAGATAACGCTTGCCCAGCTAAATTATCATGTCGGCAATTTCATCAGGAACAAAGAACTTATCACCCTTGCAATCAATAAAGCAAAGGATCAGGGTTCCGACCTGGTTATCTTCTCTGAACTCTCTGTCGTTGGTTATCCGCCACTCGATCTGCTTGACAGACTCGACTTCATCGAGAAATCAGATAAAGTAATCAAGCAGATAGCAGGCGAGTGCTACGGTATTGCAGCCTTAGTAGGGGCTCCTGTCAGAAACCGCAGGCCGGAAGGCAAGAAGCTTTTCAACTCCGCCCTGCTACTCTCGGAAGGAGAGATAATATTTTCGGCTAACAAGGCCCTTCTGCCAACTTATGATATTTTTGATGAGTACCGCTATTTCGAGCCCGAAAAGCAATTCAGCGTATTTGAGTACAAAGGTGTCAGGATGGCCGTCACCATCTGCGAAGATCTCTGGGATGAGCAGCCGTTTGACAATGAGTTTGAGAGATCCAGGCTCTATACTGTCTCCCCTATGGAAGAACTTGCGGCTCAGAATCCTGACATAATAATCAACATATCAGCTTCTCCGTTTTCATACTCAAGGGTGGAGTCGCGGAAGGATATTTTCAGATCAAAGGCACGCAAATATAACAAGCCGGTAATAGTTGTAAACCAGATTGGCGCAAACACAGAGCTGATTTTCGACGGTGCATCAGCGGTGTTCAGCAACACCGGGGAGATAGTCCACCAGCTGCCATCTTTCGAGGAGGCTGTTTTCACCTTTCAGATGAGTGATCTCTTTTCAGGAACTGCCAGCGACAACCATTCCGGTGCTGATGTTATTTCCCTCATTCATAAGGCGCTGATAACCGGTATTAAGGACTACTTCGGCAAGATGGGCTTCAGAGATTCCATCCTGGGCCTTTCGGGAGGCCTCGACTCTGCAGTCACACTATGCCTTGCCGCTGAAGCCCTGGGAAAGGATCACGTCAGGGCTCTGCTTTTACCGTCCCGCTACTCATCTGAGCACTCGGTAACCGATTCGGTGTGCCTGGCAGAAAGGCTGGGCGTAAAGTACGATATTGTCAGTATAGAAAAAGCTTTCTCGGCATTCGAAGAGATACTTGCTCCATACTTCACAGGCAGGGAGACTGATGTCACGGAAGAGAATGTACAGGCAAGGGTGAGGGCGATTATTTTGATGGCTTTCGCCAACAAATTCAATTACATCCTGTTAAACACCTCAAACAAGAGCGAAGCTGCCGTCGGATACGGAACACTCTATGGAGATATGGCCGGAGGATTGTCGGTGATCGGTGATGTGTACAAGACCGACGTGTATCTCCTTGCTGAGTATATTAACAGGAATGGTGAGATTATACCGCGCAGCATAATAACAAAACCTCCTTCAGCGGAACTCAGGCCAGGGCAGTTTGACACCGATTCGCTTCCTGATTACGGATTGCTCGATTCTATCCTTCACCAGTATATCGAGCTGCAGCGATCGCCGGCCAGGATAGAGGTGAACACACCTGACAGCACAATTGTGGAAAGGGTGCTTAACATGATCAATTCCAACGAGTACAAGAGATACCAGGCTCCTCCTGTATTGAGAATATCCTCAAAAGCATTCGGCGCGGGAAGAAGAATGCCACTCGTCGCCAGGTTCTGAACCGGAAGCACTATTTCATACCCTGGCTATTCCCTGAAGAATACCCTCTTTACCCTTGGTGGTATTGATGTTAAAATCTCATAAGGTATGGTTCCGCAAACCGATGCCACCTCTTCTATGCTGATACCGGTTCCGAATATTTCAGCTTCATCGCCCTCCTCAGCCTTTAATCCGGTTATATCAGCCGTGCACATATCCATGCAAATGTTTCCGATAAGCGGTACCCTCGAACCATTTATGAAAAGGGAGCCGTTGCGGTTCCCCATCTTCCTGTTCAGTCCGTCGGCATAACCTGCCGGCAGAATGGCAATGGTCCTCTCCGAGTCTGAAACGTCTGCGCAACCATACCCCACAGGTTCTCCCGCCGGTATCTTCTTTATCTGGCTGATCCTGGTCATGAAGGTTCCCGCCGGTTTAAGATGAAGCCCGCTTACGGTTCCGGCACCGTAAAGGCCGATACCCGGACGGACCATATCAAAGTGATACTCCGGGAACCTGGCTATACCTGAACTGTTAAGGAGGTGAATAAGAAAGGGATAGCCTGTGGTTTTTCTTATTTTATCAACCGAATCGAGAAAAATCCCCGCCTGCCGGTGAGTGAATTCATCATAAGAAGGATCGTCGCTGGCCGCCAGATGAGAGAATACCGAGATTACCCTGATCTGCTCGCTCCCCGCGATCAGAACAGCAAGCTGACCGATATCGCCTGGCATGAAACCAAGTCTGTGCATCCCGCTGTCGATCTTGATATGTACGGGATAATTCAAAAGGCCATGCTTTGAGGCAGTCCTGACAAACTGGCTGAATGATGTAAAACTATAGAGTTCCGGTTCAAGATCGAACCTGATCATCTGCTCAAAGGCGGCCGGATCAGGATTCATCACAATGACGGGCAGGGTAACACCTGCCTTTCTCAGCTCGACCCCCTCTTCGGCGCAAGCCACCGCAAAGCAGTTTACCCGGTGATATTCAAGCAATGAGGCAATCTCTGATGCTCCGGCCCCGTAGGCAAAAGCTTTCACCATGGCCATTATTCGTGTGCCGTTTCCAACGATCCTCCTGAACTGATTCAGGTTATTAATGATCGCATCGAGACTTATTTCAAGACGTGTGGAATGGATCTGCTGCTCCAGAAGGGCTCCGATCCTTTCAAATTCAAAGATCCGTGCTCCCTTGAGCAGTATGGACTCATCCCTGTAATCCGACGGATTGAATCTCTGGATGAACTCATCGGTCGACCAGTAGAATCTGGAATTTTCCGAAAAGGCTCTGCTGTTACGGCTGAGGGCCTCCCCTATGCCAATGAATCTGCTTATCCCCGTCCGCTTCACACGTCCGGCCACTTCGCCGTATAGTTCTTCTTCATTTCGTCCGCTCTGAATGAAGTCCGACAGGATCAGCGTCGTTCTCCTTTCCGGCTGGTTCTTCAGGAACTCAAGCGCCATTCCCAGCGATCCGGGATCTGAATTATAGTAATCCTCTATCAGGTGACAGTTATTTATCCCGCTCTTTATCTCCATTCTCATAGCTACCGAAACGAGACCGGGAACACCCTTTGCTATCACATCGTGACTTATACCTAATGCCAGAGAGGCCGCTATTACCGTTATTGCATTCTCAACCGAAGCCCTGTCTGTAAAAGGGATGGTGAATCTCCGGCTCTCTCCCCTGAAAACCACCTCTGCAACTGTTTTGCCTGAATCTTCCGACACCTTGCTCACGAATACTCCTGCAGCCGGATCCTTGTATGACCAGGAGGTTATATTCTTCATTGCCAGGTTTGCGTCTTCCAGAATGGCATCCTTTATCAGGTCGTGGTCGCTGCAGAAGATTATCGAAGAAGAGTTTGAAAAAAGCCTGAGTTTTTCCTTAACCTTTGTCTTCTTGTCAGGGAAGTTTTCGTCGTGGGCATCTCCTATGTTGGTTATGATCCCGATATCAGGATCTATCATCCATGCCAGCCGTTCCATCTCACCCGGTTTTGATATGCCGGCCTCAAAAATTCCGTACTCATATTTCCCGTCAAGCTTCAGCAGCGACAGAGGTACCCCTATCTGTGAATTATAGCTTTTCGGGCTCCTTACAACCGGAGCAGTCAATCCGGCAATATCTGCGAGCCATTCTTTCACCACGGTCTTGCCGGCACTTCCTGTGATCCCAATTACTTTCCGGCGGAATTTCTGTCTTGTGTGTTTCGCCAGCTTCTGAAGTGCATCAGTGGTATCACGCACAACGACGAAAGCACATCCCTCCATTCCCGCTCTCTCCCCAGGGAGTCTGTCAACAATAAAAACCCTTATCCCGCGGGAAAAGAGCGATTGAATGAAGCTGTGACCGTCGTGATTGATTCCCCTTAAGGCAAGGAAAGCATTATTCTCCGAATAGCCGGGATGCCTGCTGTCGGTGATTATATCCTCAGCAGCCAGATCGGGATTGCCGGTTATACTTCCCCCGGTAATGCCTGCTATTTCCGCTGCCGTGTAGTTCAGCATTATTTCTGTGTTGCTTTATTGTAACATCCCCGGCACAGCGGTTCGTAAAGGTTCCCAGAGCCAATAAGCACCACCCCGGGTTCGTCTGATTTCCTGTGGGAATAATGGGCAAGGTTACCGCATCTCATGCAGATGGCATGAACCTTTGTCACATATTCCGCGATGGCCATGATCTCAGGCATAATCCCGAAAGGTTTTCCCAGATAATCCATGTCCAGTCCTGCCACAACCACCCTTACACCACTATCAGCCAGAGTGTTGCACACATCTGCAAGCGAACTGTCGAAGAACTGGGCCTCGTCAATTCCGATCACATCCACTTCGCCGGTTAATAAAAGTATGGACGAGGCATTATCCACCGGTGTCGAAATAATTGATCTGTCATCGTGAGAGACTATCCTTGTTTCAGAGTAGCGGTTATCGACAGCCGGCTTGAATATCTCAACGCGAAGACCTGCAAGCTGAGCCCTTCGAAGTCTTCTTATCAGCTCTTCGGTTTTGCCTGAAAACATACACCCGGCAATTACCTCGACTGAACCACTCCTGCCTGGTGCTCTTAAAGAATTCTCGGGAAAATCCATGCTGTTCAAATAATGTTGACAGAAACAAATCAGAGTCCTATCCAATAACGATAGCCTTAATTTCGTTATTTTTGCAAAGTAAAGAAAATGGTTTGTTTAAATAAGGAAAATTATGGATTTCAATGCAGCCATCGATATAATCATCAAAGATCTCAGGGAAGCGCAGCAGATAATTGATGATCTCAGGAAATATCCCGGGGTGCCCCCTTTCCAGGTAGAGCTGGCAAAGACGAAGTGCGAAAGCGCTGCCGGGTTCATTACATTCCTTAAAGGCTATAAAGCAGATTCAGAGAATAGAAATATCCCAGCCGTTAAGGAAGAGAAGACTCCAGTTACAGAGACTCCATCGGTCGAAGCACAGGCTGATCCCGGTCAGGGACCACAGACTGTCGCTCCTGAGGCACCACCTCCGATCGCGGAGAATAAAGTGATTGAGGTGCAGAAAACCAATGGCAGGCCGGCCGGGGTTTCAGCCGGTGTATCCGGGGTGAGTCATAGCGAACCGGTGGCAGCAAGGAAGGGTGTCGAGTCGGCAATCATCGCCGATAAGTTCAGCCATCTCTCTGCACGTTTCAACGAACAGCTGGGAAGCGGACGCACATCTGAGGATATGTCGGAATTAATCAAATCGAAGCCTCTCACAAATCTGGCTGAAGCCATTGGCATCAATGACAAATTCCTGTTTATAAGAGAGATATTTAATGGCAACAAGGAAATATACTCACAGGCTATAACCCGGCTTGACCACACCGGAAGCCTTCCTGAAGCAAGAGAGCTCATAATGGGTTACAAGGGTGATGATGAAGAGAACGAAGCTGTAAAGCAGCTTCTCGATATAGTTAAACGCAAATTCCCGGCGCATGAGTAGGCTCATCCTGGTTCCGACCCCCATCGGCAATTTGAAGGATATTACCCAAAGGGCCCTGGAGGTGCTGGCAGAGGTTGACCTTGTACTGACTGAAGACACCCGCGAGGCAAGAAAGCTGTTATCAAGGTATAATATCTCTGTCACACTTGAGTCGCACCATATGTTCAACGAGCACAGGAATGTTGAATCGGTATGCGAAAGGATCCTGTCGGGTGTTAAAACTGCACTCATTACCGACGCCGGCACCCCCGGGATATCCGACCCCGGCTTTCTGCTTGTCAGGGAATGTGTCAGAAAAGGCATCCCTGTTGAGACCCTTCCCGGCCCTACAGCCCTGATACCTGCGCTTGTCAATTCCGGACTTCCCTCAGAAAGGTTCTGCTTCGAAGGATTTCTTCCCTACAGGAAAGGACGCAGAAGGAGATTTGAGCTGCTGCAGGAGGAAGAACGGACGATGATATTCTACGAATCGCCCTATAAGCTGGTGAAGACACTCAACGAGATGATAACTTTTTTCGGTCCCGACAGGGAGGCAAGCGTCTCCCGTGAGATGACAAAAATACACGAAGAGACCGTAAGGGGAACCCTTTCCTATATAACAGATTATTACACAGATAAATCTCCAAAAGGTGAATTGGTGATCGTAGTTGCAGGAAAAAAGGTCAAGTACCCTGCCCACTGAATCCGTCAATTGTTCATTAAAGATGAAGCATCCGATATTTCTGTCACTTCTCCTCTCAATTATCTCTCCTTCGGCGGGAGCGCAGATTATAAAGGGAAGGATAACTGACAGATCGGGTGAACCGGTCCCCTATGCCACCGTATATATCCAGGAGCTCCGGCAGGGGACCACTGCCAATACACGTGGCGACTATGAACTGAAACTGCCTCCGGGCAAATACTTCCTGATATGCCAGAGCCTTGGTTATGAACCGGTTTTTGCCGAAGTTTCACTTGGCGAAACAACCGTGATCCGCGACTTTGTCCTCCCCGAACAGTATTATGAGATACCCGAGGTAAGGATAACTGCTTCCGGTGAGGATCCGGCAAATATCATAATGAGGAGGGCAATTGGTCTCGCACCCTATTACCTGAATCAGATCAGCTCCTACAAGGCCGATGTCTATCTTAAGGGGACTCTCCTGATCAACAGGATCCCCAGGATAATGGAGAGGGCAATGAGAATGGAGGCAAGGAGCAGCTCGTCCGGAGCAACGGTAAGCACCGACCGTATAAAGGAGGGAGATTCATTCTTCATGGAATCCTATAATGAGATTGAGTTCACAGCGCCCGATAAATATGTCCAGAAGGTGATATCTGTCAACTCCACATTCCCGGAGGAGGGGAATGAGATCTCTCCGATGGATTATATACAGGCAAGCCTCTATCAGCCGATTATAGCCGATGTGGCAATTTCCCCCCTCTCTCCGTCAGCATTCTCGCATTATAATTTCAGGTACCTGGGATCATCACCGCAGGGTAATCATATAGTCAACAAGATTGAAGTAAAACCCAAAAGAAAGAGCCAGCAGCTCTTCGATGGAACTATATATATTATTGAAGATCTCTGGTGCCTCCACAGCGCGGATCTTTCAAATGAGAATATTGTTGGAAAAGTGAGGATGCAGCAACTCTATATTCCCGTGGAGGAAGAGATCTGGATGCCGGTAAGCTTCAAATTCGACATTAATATAGGCATTCTGGGATTCCGGGCAGATGCGGGTTACGGGAGCTCTGTCAGGTACAGGGAAGTGGTGCCGAACACCTCCCTTCCCAGGCCTTCGGGAATTTCCACTGACTTCAGGATGAGAAATATTGATCCCGATACGGTTTCATCCCGATCCAGGCAGCAGATTGAGAGGATACTACAGAAAGAAGAGCTCAACAACCGCGATATGATGAGGCTGTCGAGGCTGATGGATCAGGAGTCGAAGAGGAGTTTCAGCGACTCTGCCGGTAAAAGTCTTGAAATAAGGGACAGAACCACATACATCTTTCACAGGGATTCTGTCAGTCGCGACACTTCATGGTGGTCAGGTATAAGGCCTGTTCCCCTTTCGGAAATCGAACTGAAGAGTATCGCCCGGAGCGACAGCATAAGAAGCCTGCAGAAGGATAGAAGGGTTTCGGAAAGTGACACCTCGGTCACGGGCGCGAAGGATCAGAAGAAGGGCATGGTTGCTTCCAGACGTATCCTTCTGGGACATACCTGGAGCACTAAGAAGGGTTGGAGATTCACCAGCGGTGGACTTATCAACGCCAAGAAATTCTCATTCAATACAGTGGATGGTTTTGCTTACGGAACCGATTTCAGGTTCTCAAAGTCGTGGAAGGATAAAGGTTCGCTGGGTATCTATCCCGACCTGCGCTGGTCGTTCAGCAGGCAAACGCTTATGTGGCGGCTTAACACCAACTACTCCTTCGCCGGCCCGGCTCAGCAGCAGATTTATCTCAGGACAGGCATCACTTCGAGGGATCTGAACGACAACGGAGGGATTAATCCCTTTCTGAATACCATCACAACTCTCTTCTTTAAGGATAATTACCTTAAACTCTACGAAACCAGGTTCATCACTGCCGGTTACAGCACCAGCCCGGCAAACGGACTAAACCTTGAGTTTACAGCCGGGTTTGAAGACCGGCGGGAACTCGGGAACACCACTGCATTCTCACTGTCACCCTCCTCCCGTGAATACTCCGTCAATATCCCGGTGAATGAGTACCTCCAGCCAGGTTCTGATCCCCTCCGTCACCTTGGCAGTCATAAACACGGGGAGTTTTCAGCAAGTGTTACCTACACGCCGCGACAGAAATACCGGATAAGCGGAGGCAGAAAGATACCTGCAGGTTCTGACTGGCCTGCATTCAGGCTCACATGGGAGCACGGGATAAACGGATTATTTTCCCTCCCTGAGGATATAAGCCATTATGACATGTTCACGCTTGACATAACCCGCAGAAGGGAGACCGGAGCCTTCACGTCATTCTTCTGGAAGATCAGGGGAGGCTTCTTTGCGGATAACAGGAATGTTACATGGTACGATTTCTTCCATTTCAACTCCCAGCCTCTGCCGGTCATTCTCAACAACTACCAGGATGCGTTCCGTCTTCCGGACTTCTACTCACTCAGTACGCCTGAACCGTTCGGTGAGCTTCACCTCAAATACACAACCCCATACCTTCTGCTTAAGCTGCTGCCGGGACTAAGCAACACCCTTATGCGGGAGAATCTTATGATCTCAAACCTGACTGCACGGGGGAGGCCCTCCTATACCGAACTGGGTTACACTATGAGTGAGATTCTGCTTGTAGGCGAAGCCGGCTTCTGGGCAGGATTCAATAACCTGAAATTCAGGAGTGTCGGTTTCAGGATAATCCTGAATATGTAACTGCCCACACCGGGGTTAATCAGGCAAACGGAGGTTCATTTTCGGTATCGTGTTCATCATCAAATCCCCCGCCGACTCTTCTCAGGTTATCGTGATTCATCTTTGAACCGAGAGTTATGCTCTGTGCCGACTCCCTGAATTCAGGGCTGAGGTCAATTTCAAAATCGTCGATATCAACAAACTGTGCCCTCTCCTCACGGAATCTCAGTCGTACGTCATCGACAGGTCCGTTACGGTTTTTCGCAAGGATGATTTCGGCAATCCCTTTTGTTGATGTGCCGTCCTCGAAGGTTGGGATCCCGAATTTATCCTGCCTGTGAATAAAAACGACCATATCGGCATCCTGTTCTATTGCTCCCGATTCGCGCAAGTCGGAAAGCAGCGGGCGTTTTGTGCCGCCTCTCATCTCAACCGACCTGTTCAGCTGCGACAGTGCCAGGATTGGAACATTGAGCTCTTTGGCAATGCTCTTGAGCGATCTGGATATGTTACTGACTTCCTGCTCCCTGCTCCCTGCGTTCTCGGGACCCGACATAAGCTGGAGGTAATCGACAATCACAATATCCAGTTTGTGCTGAGCGACAAGACGCCTGCATTTTGCCCTGAGCTCGAAGATTGAGATTGCCGGAGTATCGTCTATAAAAATCGGGGCCTGCACCAGCTTTTTAATTCTTGCATCGAGCTGTTTCCATTCATCCTCGGATAGCCTTCCGTTCTTAATCTTGTCGCCCGGTATATCGGTTTCCGCAATTATAAGCCTGTTAACCAGCTGTATGGACGACATCTCACATGAGAATATTGCTACTTTCTTACCGTGATCAATTGCCATGTTACGGGCCATCGAGAGGGCAAAGGCAGTCTTTCCCATCGACGGACGGGCCGCAATGATTATCAGTTCTGACTTCTGCCAGCCTGAGGTGAGACGGTCGAGCTTTGTGAAACCCGAAGGGGTCCCGACAAGTGCATCCTCTCTCTTGCCTGCCTCTTCTATCTCCCTGATCGCCTCCTTCAGTACCACATTTATCGGGGCAACCTCCCTCTTGATATTTCCTTCAGCGATCTGAAAAAGAGCATTCTCGGAATAGTCGAGCAGCTCGGTAACATCGTAAGTGTCGTCAAACGACCTGTTCTGTATTTCGGTAGAGACTCTTATGAGTTCTCTCTGAATGTACTTCTGGGCAACTATCCGCGCATGATAGTCGACGTTTGCTGCCGATACCACCTTCGATGTAAGCTGCGTGAGGTAAACCGGGCCGCCAACGCTGTCAAGCTCATTATGAGCCCTCAGATCTTCCGTAACCGTATAAAGGTCTACAGGATACTCCTTTGCCGAGAGATCGGAGACCGATTTAAAGATCTTCTGATGCGCCTCCTTGTAGAAGCTTTCAGGCCTGAGTATATCCAGGATGGTGATCACGGCCTCCTTCTCAAGCATTATCGCACCAAGAACCGCCTCTTCCATGTCTATGGCCTGAGGCGGAACCCTGCCAAAATCGGGCAGAGCTGCAACAATGGGCCGCGAGCTTGTCTTTTGTTTTGCCATCAAGTTTATATAGCTGATTTAATGGTAATTAGAAGATAGAGTGCTGCCTTCGCAGTACCTCCAAAGGTATAAATTTGAGATATCAATAATCAAGCGGTAATTGCTATTATTACAAACAAATTGATGTTAAAAACTTGTTGAAAACCAGAAATTGAGAATAAACAGTTTATCTTTGAGGCTGAGGGTAAACAAGCATAAAGGATCTGAAATGGTCGGTTTTCCAAAAGCCAAGATAAACATCGGTTTGCGTATTACAGAAAAACGCAGCGACGGTTATCATAACATTGAGACCATTTTCTATCCTGTTTCCCTCTGCGATGCGCTTGAGATTGTTGAGGCCGGCGGGGAAGCCACTGAAGACAGGATAACCGTAACAGGGCTTGATACAAAAATTCCCGGTGGCGACAACCTGGTAATAAAAGCTGTTAAGGTCCTGAGGCAGAAGTTTCATATTCCCTGCCTGAATATTCACCTTCATAAGGTCATCCCGCCGGGGGGAGGACTGGGCGGAGGATCATCTGATGCTGCATGCACACTGATTACCCTTAACCGGCAGTTCAGGCTTCATCTTCATTTGCCTGAACTTAAGAGCATTGCCCTGGGACTTGGAAGTGACTGTCCGTTCTTTATGAACCCGGTGCCGTCAATTGCCACAGGCAGGGGTGAGACCCTTATGCCGGTAAAGCCGCTCAGCGGTCACTATTACCTTGTACTGCTCAATCCCGGTACGGACATCAGTACGGCTGAAGCTTACAGGAATTGCAGGCCCGCTGTTCCATCGTCAAGCCTGATGGACCTGTATCTCAAGCCGGTATCGGAATGGGAAGGATTGATTGTTAACGATTTCGAGGATTATGTTTTTGCCGGATATCCTGCAATCGGCGAATTAAAGCGGATTCTCCGCGATTCGGGGGCGCTCTTCAGCTCGATGTCCGGAAGCGGCTCAACTGTATACGGAATCTTTGACCGCATACCTGAACTACCCGGAGAGGTGAAGAAATATATCATCTACAACGGGCTGCTGTAGCTCACTCCATCTCAATCAGGATTGTACCCTTTGCCACCCTTTCACCCCTGTTAACGGCTATCCTCTTTATCTTCCCGTCAACCGCGCTTTTCAGAATGTTCTGCATCTTCATCGCGTCGAGAATCATTAACTCCTCTCCTTTCCGGACCTCCTGTCCTGTTTCGACCAGAATATCGAGAATAGTGCCGGGAATAAAGCTCGATATTATTCGGGGATCGGCAGGCCGGTAGGGTTTTCTGGCAGCGAACCTGCTGCTGATCCTTGTTTTATAAAGGGTTGTATCAATATTCAGGATTCCGGGGTTTTCAGTCTTTTCCATGATCTGTTGTGGTAAATGGTAAGGGATCAGAATTAAAAAGGCGGCAGTCCGTGTTTCTTGAACGGGGTTGGCACATCTTTGTTTTCTGATATCTCTATTCCGTGCAGAAGGAATTTCCTGGTCTCTCCGGGTTCTATAACGGCATCGATATATCCCCTGGTTGCAGCCACATAAGGATTGGCAAATTTCGCCTTGTACTCTTCAACCTTCTGTTTTCTCATTCCATCGGGATCGTCGGACGACATGATCTCCTTTCTGAAGATGATATTTGCGGCTCCCTCGGGACCCATCACAGCTATCTCTGCCGTAGGCCAGGCAAAGACAAAATCAGCACGCAGGTGCCTCGATCCCATCGCTATATATCCTCCTCCGTAGGCTTTTCTCAGAATGACCGTCAGTTTAGGCACAGTGGCTTCGCTGTAGGCGTAAAGGACCTTGGCCCCGTGCCTTATCACACCGGCATGCT
>CAYRQY010000039.1:0-8682 GCA_964426435.1 uncultured Rikenellaceae bacterium
AAAAATTTTTGTGATTTCCAAAGAAAAACAGCAAAATCATCCATTATTTCAACATCGGAATATGTCTAATCATCACCGAATTCCAGATATGGTCTTATTCTGGCTGCCCTGGACGATTCGATGATCCTGTTGGAGATAAGATCACCAATATCTGTTATCCTTCCTTCAAGCTCCCTGTATTTGAGTATGGCATTAACTTCATGCTTCTCCAGGTAGGGAAACCTCAGCAGCTCCCTGTATTCTGCCTGATTTATCCTTATCTTCCTTACTGCCATCGAGTCGGCAACTACACGATCCCTGACAAGGTCGAATGTTTCCTGCGAAAGACCATATACTTCTTTCAGCTGGCTTACACTGGCATAGCCTCCAAGAAGATTACGGTACCTGATTATCCTCGCTGAAAGAACCGGACCTATTCCCGGAAGAGCCTCCAGGGAGGCTGAATCGCAGCTGTTCAGATCAAGCCTCTGTACGCTCTTCCTTTCCTTCTGTGTACTCTGCGCCCGTAAAAGATACTGGTTTACATTGTTTTCAGGATCAGGTTCCTGGTTTTCCTGATTGAAGTTAAATCTCCCGGCACTCTGCCCTTCTTCTTCAATCGCGGTATCGATGGGTAACGGCGGGTCAGGAACGGTATATCTTGCAGCGGCGGCCACTATAATTATAAAAAGAAGTATAATCGCAGCCCTTCTCTCCCTGCGGGTAAAGCCGAACCACTCCCTTAAATGATCATGAAGCCTTTTCACAGGTATTATTTTAGCAGTGAGACCTGATGCAAGGTAATAAAAAGAATAGAAACAATGAAATTTCCTGACTGAATCAAGTCCCGCGACAAAACAGGTCAGAAGGGGTAGCCTATGGCCACAACCATTGTAAAGTCGCGCTTCAGGTTATATGCCCGGTTCAGAAGTATCCACCTGGATCCGTCCTGTATTAACGGATCTCTCAGCTTCATGCCAAAGTCGAGGCGTCCGATCACAAAACTGAAATCGAATCTGAGTCCGGCGCCTGTCCCCACCGCAAGGTCCTTGTAGACTCCCTTCAATGAAAACTGGGAGCCGGGCTGGGTCTCGTCCGACCTGTAGTTCCAGATATTGCCGGCGTCGAGGAAGAGTGCCCCTTCCATGATCCAGAAAAGTTTGAACCGGTATTCCGCATTGGCTTCTATCTTAATGTCAGCTGTCTGGTTCAGCAGCCTTGTGTCGCCGGGATCATAGCTTCCGGGACCGAGCGATCTTACCTGCCAGGCCCTTATACCATTGGCCCCGCCCCCGAAATACTGCTTCTCAAAAGGAATGGCCCGGGAGTTACCGTAGGGGATGGCTGCCCCCAGGAATCCCCTGTAGACCACCGAACTTGCATCATCAATGGCAATGTTGTACCGGATATCGATGTCGGCCCTGATATACTGTGCAAAAGGCTGTCCGAATAAATAATAGCTGCCGTCTCTCTTTTCTGCTCCCGTTGCACTCCCGGCCAGGGAGAGCAGGTTACCAGCTGCTTCAGCATTGATCCTCAGAAACCAGAACCTCGATCTCTTGATCATCTGATCGCTGAAAATAAAGGAATAACTCCCTCCCAGGATCATGACGTCGCGGTAGCTGTAGGCAAGGTAAGATGACGATTCAATCCTTTTCTGAAACACCGAATCGATGGATAACAGATTCACGGCATTCACCTGCAGCGGATTTACAATGTGCGTCTGGTAATTGCGCACATTCCACGTGTAACCGAACGTCGCGTTGGCCATCGTTCTTGTATAGAAAGGCATATTCTGATAGTTATACGCTGCCAGAATGGTTGTTGTGGGATTATACTTCCTTATGAAATCCTCTTTCTCAAGAAAGGGGAGAAAGAATTTGGGAAGCCTCAGACTTGTCTCCACCCCGTATTCCTGTGTATTACGGAGGGCTCTCTCCTGTTGTGAAAGCGCCTCATAAGCCCCTTTCAGTTTCAGGTTTAACTGTTCTGCTCCGCGGAAAAGGTTCTTGTGCTGATAAATAAGGTTAACCGCACCGCCGAGGTTGCCTGCAGAGTTGGTTCCTTCAACCTCTATCCTGAAGGATTGCTGGCTCAGCATGGTTAATCTTATATTGCAGTTGAGAGCCCTCATGGAATTGTCATCACCGCCGGCCTTTCCAGCCGCTTCGTCAAAAACAATATTTACCAGCCTGAAAGTTCTGAGTGCAAGAAGATGCGATTGTGTCTGTTCGGTGCTGGTAACATTGTAAATCGATCCGGGTCTTATGTAAAGCGATTGAATGATAAGATCATACTTCATGGCAGGTTTTTCCCTGTCGGTAATAAAATAATACCCTTTGTAGAATGTCGTGTCGAGGCTCCTGAAATATGCCTCTCCCCTTTCGAGGGCTTCCCTTGGAACAAAATCGGGATAAATGTAGACATTCGTCACCCGGTACATCGAATGCGGTACCGTTACCATCCTGTTCGACTGGTCGAGTGTCATGAAATTCCTTACCTGGTAATGGATGTTTACCTGCCTGTTGCCGATTGTACTGTCAATCCTGTATGAGATATGTTCACCTGAAAATCCGTAGAAGCCCCTCTCCTTGACAACCTTCTCAAAACGAAGGCGTTCAGCCGACAGAATATCGACATCATAGGGTTTACCTCTGTCAATCAGGCAGTTAACCGAATCGAAGTAAAAGAGAGCTTTAATGTTTGTATCCTCTATCTCATAGAAAAGGTTGCGTATTGTGTACGGAGGCTTAAGGTCGACATTGTAGAAAACCTCCGATTTTCCCCTGTTTACCTGGACGTCGTTGGACACCTCGCTGTCGAAATGACCTTTTGAGGCAATATACGACGTGATCTGTTCCTTGCTCTTCTCCGTTGAGTAGGGATCATAAACAACAGGCTCTTCCCCGATCTCCCTGAGCCACCCGTGAGGCCATTTCTGCTTTTCGATATCGGAGAGGTTATAGAGCCCCAGATGAAACCTGGCACCAAAGATCTTTTTGTTTGGTTTCTGTCTGATATAAGGCACAATATCGCTCTTCTTAATCCCGTCCTTCGTGATATTCACATGATTCTCAGCCAGGAGCGTTTCGCCTTCAGGAACATATTTTGTCGGATTACAGGAGAAGGCCAGAACAGCAGTCAGGATCACCAATAAGCATGATCTGCTGATATCCTTGTTAATATATAGCTGTTTACTGATCAATTCCGGAGTCCAAAATGCAAAGCAAATATATCAATAAAAATTAGGCTAACTTTGTGGTTTCTTTTATAGCAGGCAAATTTATTACACAGGGTCAGCTTATGTTAAGCAGGAGCAGGATACAGTTTTTGATCTCACTTCAGAAAAAGAAGGTCAGGGATAGCGAAAGGTTATACCTGATCGAAGGCGATAAGCTGGTCAGGGAGTACCTTATGGCAGGAACAGAGTTCTCCGGCCTGATAGCGAAGCCTGAGTTCATAAATTCCCTGCCGGGTCATCTGCTGGAGAGAGCCGGTGAGTTTGAACAGGTAAGCTATGAGGAGCTTAAGAAGATAAGCACCCTTAAAACACCCCATAATGCTCTTGCAATTGTTCCGATGCCTGATGACCGGTTTGATCCGGATGCGGTAACCGAAAGTCTGTGCGTTGCACTCGATTTCATTCAGGACCCCGGGAACCTGGGAACAATAATAAGGGCTGCATCGTGGTTCGGCATCAGGAATATAATCTGCTCAGATAATTGTGTTGATGTTTACAATCCCAAAGTGATCCAGGCAACGATGGGTGCCATCCTGAATGTGGGTGTCTATTACCGCGATCTGAACAACGTGCTTGAAAAAGCCTTCAAGGCGGGAGTACCGGTCTATGCGGCAGTGCTCGACGGTTCAGATATCTATGAAACCGACCTGGCCGGCAAGGGAATAATAGTCCTGGGAAATGAGTCGAGGGGTGTCTCCGGTGAACTCATGAAATACGTTACGGTTAAACTTACAATCCCCAAGTTTACAGGGGCAAAGCATGGCATTGACTCCCTCAATGCAGGTATGGCGGCTTCGGTAATATTGTCGGAATTTGCCCGGCGGGGTTACTCAAAATGAAACGCCAGTACCCAGATCTGCGATCTTAGCCTTTCGATTGCATTTACATATTGCGGATTGCCGGGTGCAGGATCCCGGACAAGCATGTCGCGCAAACCGTTTGACATTTTAAGCTCAACCGACAGCTTAAAGAAGGTTAGGTAAAAATCGAGACCTGCCCCCATCTCATAATAGAGATCAGACCTTTTCAGCCTCAGGTAAACCTGTTTCTCAGGATCATACTCCTTCTTTCCGGCAAGGTCGTGCCTGTAGTTGAGTCCTCCTATAACATAAGGTCTTACATTATTCAGCCTCTCTCCCTTGTACTTCAGCAGCAGCGGAAACTCAAGGAACGACGATTCAAGCCGCTGTTGATCGTTATACAGAACTACGCTGTCTTTGGTTATTATTTTATAGTACCTTATGTTCCTCTGACCGAAAGAGACCCCGGGAAGAAACCTGATGTCAAAATAACTACCCAGCCTGAGATCGGAGACTATCTGGATGTTGATGCCGGGATTCAACCTGCTAACCTCAGGATTGAGTGAATTGGCCGTGTAATAATAATTATCCGGAGTGATTTTGAAATCCATCGAGTTAAAGCCGATACTGAACCCGAAATGAATAGGTTTGTCATCATACCACGATTCGTTCTTCGGTCTCTGCTTCTGTGAAAAACCGGATGTATGTATAATGAGCAATAAAGCCGCGGAAATTATATAGGCGTTTCTTCTTTTCAAGTTAAAAGATCACTCTTGACTGGCATTACAAGATATAAACTTGTTTGACCGTCAATTATTGCATGGCGGGTTTGAATCCGGTATATATCGAAACGATGCCTCCTGTAAGCCTCTTCTGCTTAACCCCGGCGAACCCCGCTCCACTCAGCAGCCTGAGGAACCGCTCATTATCCGGAAATCTCACAACTGAATCGGGCAGGTAGCTGTAGGCCACCCTGTTACCCGAAAATAATCTTCCGGTGACGGGCAGTATCCGGCGGAAATAAAAGCTGAAAATATTGCGGAAGGGGAATCTCTGAGGATTGCTGAACTCGAGTATCATCACCATTCCGCCCGGCTTCAGAACCCTGCACATCTCCGACAGCCCTCTAAGCGGGTCGCTGAAATTTCTGACGCCAAAGCCTGCCATGGCAACGTCGAATCTGTTGTCGGGGAACAGAATATCTTCCGATTCGCATCTGACAAGCTCAATAATCCCTTCATACCCTTTCCTTCTTATCTTCTTATTTCCCTCATCGAGCATCTTCGCTGATATGTCGATTCCCTTTATGCTTACAGGATTAAGTCTTAATGCCTCAATCGCCAGATCGCCCGTACCTGTGGCAACATCAATAATCTCAGGATTCCTGACGTGTCTGCCAATTATCTTAACAGCTTTTTTCCTCCATATCCTGTCAATACCGAATGAGAGGAAATGGTTAAGGAAATCGTACCGCCGGGCTATGGCGTCGAACATTGATTCAACACCGGCCCGGTCCGGTGAAGTGCTGTTTGTTTGAATATCCTGCATAATTCAGTTACAACAGGGCATAAAGATAGGGTAAATTGAATTCATGAATATAAATCCGGATCATCATCAGCAGGAGCATGTGATTTTCTGATATTAATTCTAATTTTACATAAAAAAAGGATTGTTTGACATGGAAAAGATAATAATGATTACCGGTGCAACGGCAGGCTTCGGCAGAGCGACAGCAATCAGGTTTGCAAGGGAAGGGTATAACCTGATAATAACCGGCCGCAGAAAAGAGAGGCTGGACGATCTCGAGAGGGAATTGCCTGAATACGGCATAAGAGTACTCCCCCTTAATTTTGACGTGAGAAAAAGGTATGAGGTCGAGGATGCCATTTCAGGGATGCCCGATGAATGGAAGAATATAGATATCCTTGTGAACAACGCAGGTCTTGCGGTGGGGCTTAATCATATAGATGAAGGCAATATCGACGACTGGGACCGGATGATCGACACAAACGTAAAAGGACTTCTCTACGTCACACGGGCCGTTGCGCCGCTAATGACAGCACGGAATAAGGGTCATATCATTAATTTATCGTCCATAGCGGGGAAGGAGGTCTATGAGAAAGGCAATGTCTACTGCGCATCAAAGCATGCAGTGGATGCTCTTTCTAAGGCGATGAGGATAGACCTTCTGGGGCATAACATCAGGATCACTAACATAGCCCCGGGAATGGCAGAAACAGAGTTTGCACTGGTGCGGTTCAAGGGAGATAAGGAGAGTGCCGCAGATGTCTACAAGGGATTCGATGCCCTTACTGCCGAAGATATCGCGGATGTTATATGGTATTGCACAAACCTTCCGCCACATGTCTGCATCAACGATCTTGTCATCACCCCGACACAGCAGGCAGGTGTATTTTATAATACAAGAAAGGCGTAGCGGCGTAATGGCGTAATGGCGTAAAGGTTTACGACCGATTCTACTGCCTGCCCCACTCCATATTCGGCTTATCTCCAAGCTCAAAAACCAGCCTGCCTCCGGCGGCAATCTCATCATGGGTTATCCACGAACGGTTCAGCGGCCTGCCGTTAAGGGTAGCAGACTGTATGTAACAGTTCTTCCTGCCCTGATTCATTGCCTTGATAACAAATTTACCGCCATTGGATAAATCTTTTCCGGGATTGATTATGACCTTGTTAAAAACCGGGGATGAGAGCTGGTAGACCGGGTCGCCGGGGCATACCTGGTAGAGGCCCATCGCGCTCATTGCATACCAGGCTGCCATACAGCCATAGTCGCAGTCCATTTCACGGAGATATCCGTCGGGAGTGGATTTATAGACCCTGTCGTATATTGGTTCTTTAAAAAAACCGTGGGTTCCGTATTTCTGAACTATCGGTTCGGTAAGTATCTTCCTCGACCACTTCTGTGTAAGCCAGGGAGCCCCTGCCATATTGAAAAGGAACGGAGCATGCAGATCGATCTGGTTTCCGGCTGTATATAGATCATTATCAAAGAAATACTCCAGCTCTTTAAGGAATTCTTCTTTACCGCCGAAGAGCTCAGTCAGGGAGGGAATGTCGTGAACCACGTTCCATCTCCAGTGCCATTTGCTGCCCTCGTAGGTGTACTTCTCGCGGTTAATGGCAGGATCTTCGGGAAAATCCAGCCATGTTCCGTCGGCCGCGCGCGCCCTGAAATACCTTATCTCAGGATCCCATGTGTTCCGCCAGTATTCCGAGCGTTTCATCAGATAACCGTAGTCTTCCTCCCTGCCGGTTACCCTTGCCACCTGTGCAAGCACCCAGTTATCCCAGGAGTATTCGCCGGTCTGGTCGGGCCGTGCAGGAATATACCCGATAGAGTCGTATTTTTCAGGCATCTGCAGCATTACCTCCCTCATCATGAAAGGATACACTTCGTTGATGTCGGTTTTCATAAGTCCCTTGAACCATGCATCTGCCACCACCATCAGCATATGCTCGTGCCTGCACGACGCAAAGATCTGGTACCCGTTCTTTCCTGCCGCCTTGTATATCACACCATGAGGAGGATGATCACTTCCGGGCAGATTGCTCCAGTTGTCAGCCTGTTGGTACAGATCCCTCAGAGATGTAACTATATCACTGTATATACCCGGTATAAAAAGGCTGTAAAGGGGATACTTGGTCCTGAAGGAATCCCAGAAAGCAAAGCCATCGTAGTGAATATAACCATCGGCCTTGTGCAGCTTCTCATCAAGACCCGGATACACACCTTCTGCATCTGTCTGATTTACAGGCAGGAAACAGGCATGATAAAGGGCAGTGTAAAAAATTGTCAAATCTTCCCTGTCGCCCGTGGCAATTATTCCAGATAAAACCTTGTTCCACTCCTTCCCTGCCCTCTTACGGACCTTCCCGAAGTTCCAGTGATCAGATTCATAGCGGAGATTCGCCGAAGCTGATTCAACCGAACTGAGTGAAACACCTGCCTTTACCTGTAGGGTGTTTCCGCGCAGATTGTCAAACTCGCATATTATGCCTCCGTCATCAACCCCCGACAGAGAGTTTCCTTCCCCGGATTCTGAACCGTTCCAGATTCTTGTTCCGGCTATCGGGTGGTCAAAAACTATTGTGAAGTATTTGTTCCCAACCGAGCCTTCGAGTGCGTGACTGCTTATCTGACGGCATGATATTCCGGCTGCACCTCCCCTGTTTCCCTCGTAGATAAAGACTTTATTACCGTCGGGAGAATCAAAAACATACCGGTGAAAACCTGTCCTGGTTGTGGCGGTAAGCTCCGCATGTATCTTCTCTTCATCGAGAAAGACCGAGTACCAGCCCGGCTCAGCTTTTTCAGTGGACTTGTCCATCCTGAGAACAGGATTCCTGAAAAAACCATCATCGTGGCTGCCGCTTAACGGAATTACCGAAATCAGGCCGGACCTGTCGTGGACAGTGGTGCCTCCGGAACTTCCCCGGTGAAGATGGCTGAAACCCCTTATATGATTGTCGGAGAAGTCGTACCCCGAATGTGCAAGGTCGCCGTGTCCAGTCAGGCTTCCCGGCCATGTGTCGGGACACAGTTCCACGAGTCCGAACGGCACCAGCGCTGCCGGCAGCCAGTGACCATGATCTCCCTGGGTGCAGATAAATGGGTCGACATACCCGGCAGGGCGCTCT
>CAYRQY010000039.1:8692-14189 GCA_964426435.1 uncultured Rikenellaceae bacterium
GTGTTACACGATATCAGCGCCAGAAAAATTATGAATATTGCGGAGGCGCAGCATGCTGCGCCTCTGTGGCTATTATTTGAAATGCTTCCCATATGTCTGCTTATCATTGTAAAACCATGTTGTGGGGGCGTAGCATGCTACGCCCTTATTTAACCGATATTGTGAAAACAGGATGTTCCTCCACACCTGTCAGGACATTTTCGAGCCGGTATAAATATTCCCGTGCAGTGCCCCTTTCCTGCTTTGCCCTCAGCACAAGGGTGCCCCTCCGGGGCAGGGTAAACCTTGCCGGCATCTCGGAGGCGTCGGCAGATTCTTTAACAAAAACAAATTCAATGTCAGAATTATTCTTAATTGTGAAATAGGTAAATCCGTCTGAATAAAAGTGGGAAGGCCCTACAGATATTGCACGCTTCACCAGCGGCTCAATGAATTCCTTCTTTCCCACCAGCCTGTTGAAGAAAAGTGCAGCTGTCCTCCCGGCGAACATTGCTTCCTTTATTGAGGCTTCGCTCCTCTCCCTGGCAAAGACAAGCGTAACGGGTCTTATCGGGTAGAGTTCGGTATTATACTTGAAGTTGTAACTTTCGTGGATATCAGAATGACCTGTAATAGCCAGGTTCTTCTCAAGGGCCCACTGAATGGCTTCAGGATACCATTCCTTCTCGTTGAAGACTTCTATTCCGTGCATCCAGCCTTTTTTGTAAATGGCTTCATGCTCGGCCATCCACCTGGTTGTGTCGGGCTGCTGCCTTCTCCAGCCAGGATGGTTCCAGGTCACAAAACCGCCCTGTCTTACCGCTTCTCCTATTGCATCCATGTCGTCGGGCAGATCCAGCGCATTGACATCAGTGATAAACAGTGCGTTAAAATGGCCGGGGGGCATGCTTCGCGATATCTCCCCGCCCTTGATAAGTATTATATCCCTCATCTGAGCCGACGGAAGGGCTATCTCCCATGCCAAATGCTTCTGACCCGGAAGTTTCTTCGGATGCCCTTCAATATGATCGGTTATTGATATGGCATCGAGACCATCCTCCCATGCCTCATCAACCCTCACGGTAGGCCATACATTGCCGTCGGAGAAGACAGTATGCATGTGAAAATCACATTTGAGAGTAATGTAGCCCGGCAGGTCGGGTATAAGTATTTCCCGCCTGTAATGTAGTCTTTCAACATCCTCCATCACTATTGTGCCCGATCTCTGGGCGATAAGGCTGAACGGAAAAGAACCGAGTATCAGCCAGAAAATCAAAAGTCTGTTCTTCTTCATAGTCTCTTTATTGATTCATGAAACCCTGGTCGTGCAAAACCTTCAGGAGCACTCCTGAAAAATGAATATTGTCCTGTTTCCTGTACCTGACATCGGTAAAGACCTGGGCAAGCGTCTTCCTGTTGTTCTCCGCTATAAACAATGCAGAATCGGCACGCGCCTCCTTCTCCCCGTAATAACTCTCAATCATCTCACCGGTATAATCGCGGTACGACTCTTCGTGAACAACGGCTTCGAGAGGCAGCCTGTCAACCTGATCGGGGGTTTCCGATGGCCAGCCCAGCGTTACGGTTGTTACGGGAACCACACCCCGGGGCAGCCCGAGCACTTTGATTATCCTGTCGGCCGTGTAGATTGTAGTGCCAAGATAACAGATCCCCATGCCTCTTGCCTCAGCCGCTATGCAGAGTGTCTGGGCTGCAATAAGGGCATCGATGGCAGCCGTCATAAATGAAAGGAAATTATCATATCCCGGTTCCGCCTCGCGCAGGACGCACCATTTACTGAACCTGTTGAAGTCGGCGCAGAAAGTCAGTACGACGGGGGCTTCCGTAACCATCTTCTGGTTGAAATGAAGTGGAGCCAGCTCCTTCTTCTTTTCTTCATTTCTTGTTACTATTATGCTGTAAACCTGCATATTGCCGGTTGTAGAACTCCTTACTGCTTCCATAAGCAGTTCATCAAGAAGTTCTTTCTCAACAGGTTTACCGGAATACTTGCGTATAGTCCTGCGATTAAGCAGAATCTCAGAAAAGTCAGGCATAGTTTATCATCTTTTGTCATACAAAGTAAGCAAATTTTGCATGATAACCCGGGCCGGACAGGTTTAAGAAATTAAAAGGGTAAAAAACTTGCTTATTAGTCGAAACTTTTTTATTCTTGTTTGCCGATTAAATCCGGAAAACCATCTGAAACAATAAAACCAAACTATTAACCATGAACAGACCAGTTACACTTTTTACGGGCCAGTGGGCTGATCTGCCCTTCGAGACCGTTTGCAGCAAAGCAAAATCGTTCGGTTACGACGGAGTGGAGATCGCATGCTGGGGAGATCATTTTGAGGTTGACAAGGCTGATGAGGCATATTGCGCAAAAAAGAGGGAGATCCTCGACAAACACGGACTGAAGCTTTTTGCCATTTCAAGTCATCTTGTCGGTCAGGCTGTCACCGACCGCATCGACCAGCGGCACAAGAGCATTCTTCCGGGATATGTGTGGGGTGACGGTGATCCTGAGGGTGTCCGCCAGAGAGCCGCACAGGAGATGATCAGGACAGGTGAGGCTGCTGCAAGACTTGGTGTAAAGGTAGTTAACGGATTCACGGGAAGTCCGGTATGGCATCTTAACTATTCATTCCCGCCCGTGCCCCCGTCGATGATTGATGAGGGGTATGAAGAGTTTGCAAGGCGATTCACACCAATCCTTGATGCCTACCAGAAGCTGGGTATAAGATTCGGCCTGGAGGTGCATCCGACAGAGATAGCCTTTGATATTGCATCAACAAAAAGAGCCCTCAGGGCGGTTAATAATCATCCGGCATTCGGATTCAATTACGATCCCTCCCATTTCGGGTACCAGGGGGTTGATTATGTGGGATTCATTTACCAGTTCGCGGAGAGGATCTTTCATGTGCACATGAAGGACGTTACATGGTCTGACACACCCGTGGAGGCCGGCGTATTCGGAGGTCACACCGAATTCGGGACCAGGGGCCGTTACTGGGATTTCAGGAGTCCGGGCAGGGGCAACATCGATTTTGAGGAGATCATAAGGGCGCTTAACCGTATCGGCTACAAGGGTCCCCTTTCCGTCGAATGGGAAGACGGAGGCATGGACAGGGAGCATGGCGCAATGGAAGCATGTGAATTTGTCAGAGCCGTAGACTTTCCGTCCTCTGCAATAGCATTCGATTCAGCTTTTGAGAAGTAGTATAAACCTGACCTGTTTGTATCTAAAAACCAACCTAAAACTCATCTTTTATGGACAACATTAAGAAAACCCTCCTGTTCAATGCAAGCTGTGTTGCATTGGTAGTTACAGCACTCACTTTTGCCACGAGAGGTTCCTTCGTGGAATCCTGGGTAAACGAATTCAGCCTGACACACACCCAGGTAGGATGGATAGTCGGTACTGCCTTCTGGGGTTTTACCCTGGCAATGGTGTTCGGGGGACCGCTCGTCGACATCATCGGCCTGGGGAGGATAATTGCAATAGCCTTCGTCTGCCATGTTACGGGTATTATCCTTACAATAGTCTCTGCCGGATTCTGGTCACTTTTTATATCGACGCTCTTTATCGGAGTGGCAAACGGGAGTGTGGAGGCTGCCTGTAATCCGCTGATAACAAGCATGTACACCGACGACAAGACAAGACGGCTGAACCGGTTCCATGCATGGTTCCCGACCGGTATCGTTATCGGGGGACTGATCGTTTACCTGTTCAATAATATCGGCCTTGCCAACTGGAGATGGGCAATGGCGATGATGATGATACCTACCCTGATTTACGGCTACATGTTCTTTAACAAGGAGTTTCCGAAGACCGAGCGTGTTGTTTCGGGATTCAGCTACCAGGATATGCTCAAGGCATGCGTGAGTCCCCTGTTCCTGTTCATGGCTTTCTGCATGATCCTTACGGCAGCCACCGAACTGGGAACAAACCAGTGGATTGCAGCCCTTCTGTCGAATGTGTCGGATAATCCGATCCTCCTGCTTGTCTGGATCTCGGGTATCATGGCTCTGGCAAGGCAGTTCGGGGGCACTTTCGTGCATAACGTCAAATCGACTGTTATCCTTCTGCTGTCGGCTGTATTTGCCTTTATAGGTCTGATAATGATGGGTTACACAGGAGGCGCAATGGTATTTGTTTCGGCCGGCATATTTGCCCTTGGAATAGCATTCTTCTGGCCCACCATGCTCGGATTCGTATCGGAGAATATCCGCGAAAGCGGGGCACTGGGACTGGCAATCATGGGCGGCATCGGTTTCCTTGGAGGAGCCATAGCCCAGCCCGTGCTCGGAGCCATCTTCGATGCACAGACTATCGCAGCAGTACCTTCGGGATATACCCTTGAAGTCCTTAAATCTGCAGTTGAAGGAACACAGGAAGCAGCCCTTCTTGCCAAAGCCCAGCTGACCGGAGGGGCAGTTACACTCAGATTTGTGGCCTTTGTGCCGGCACTTCTTGTGATACTCTTTTCATTCCTTCACTTCAGAAAAAGAAAGAATGCATGAACAGCAATAAATAAATAATTAAATATGAGTAAGTTAAGACTTGGAATGATTGGCGGCGGACTGGGGGCATTCATTGGTGATGCCCATCGCCGTGCCTCACGGATATGCAATGATTATGAGCTTGCCGGAGGCGTCTTTGATGTTGATTATGAAAAAAGCAGGGAGTTTGCCCGCCAGGAGGGCATCGACCTTTCCCGCTGCTACGAGAGTGTGGATGCTCTTATAAAAGGCGAGCTTAACCTGCCTGCCGAAAAACGTATGGAGGTTGTTTCAATAGTGACTCCGAATGCTCTTCACTATCCCTTTGCCAAAAGCCTGCTGCAGAACGGATTCCACCTGGTGTGCGAAAAGCCGATGACAATGACTGTAGAGGAAGCCCTGGATCTTGAGAGAATTGTTGCCGAAACAGGACTGACATTTGCGCTCACCCATACCTACACCGGTTATCCCATGGTGAGGCAGATGCGCGACATTATTGCCTCAGGTGCACTGGGAACTATTCAGAGGATTGATGCCCAGTATTACCAGGGATGGATCAACTCCATCATCCACGGAACGGGCAGCCGCATAACAGGTGTCTGGAGGCTCGACCCGAAGCATGCCGGCGTAAGCAGCTGCATGGGCGATATCGGAGTGCATGCTTTCAACCTGATCGAATATACCACAGGACTCGAGGTAAAGGAGGTTCTGTCGGACCTCAACCCCGTAAAGGAGAATATACCGCTCGACCTCGATGGCACGGTGCTTCTGCGCTTCAGCGATAGGCTCAAGGGTGTTATAAGGGCCAGCCAGGTATGCGGAGGCGAAGAGAACGGAATAACAGTGGCTGTATACGGTTCAAAGGCCAGCCTCAAATGGGGACAGGAGAATCCGAATTATCTGTATATGCTGAGCGATACTGAACCCACAAAAGTCTATAAGCCTGCACACGGGTACAATGGCAAATTTGCAGAGGAGAGCCATACAATGCCGTCAGGCCACCCGGAAGGTA
>CAYRQY010000040.1:0-13994 GCA_964426435.1 uncultured Rikenellaceae bacterium
ACCTTCAATTGACTGGGAAAAGGATGGGGAACAATAGATCAGCAAAAATGCAGCAATACTGAAAATTAATGTTTTGGAATAATTTGATTTCATAAGTGGTTGTTATTGGTAAAAACAGATAATCAATAGACGAATCAGCAGCAAAAGTGCTGCTTCTTTAAAAAACACCAGAGGCCTATTCAATCCCCAGGAGTGTTGACAGATTACCCGGGGAAACAGGTCTGCCGTTTCGGGTGGCAACACCCGTTACTTCTGCTTCGGCAATGAGCTTCTCATCGGGTAGCCTGAAAACAGCCTGTTCGAATACCAGCCTCAGATAACCTTCTTTCCTCACATTGAGCCTGACAGCAAAAGTATCGCGGCTCCGCAGGGGATATTTATAATCAATTACGATCCTTGTAACTACAAGATCGGTACCCTCCTCGTGGAGGCGGGCAAAACTTATTCCCCTTGAGACAAGGAACTCATGCCTTGCGTGCTCCAGGTAATGCTGGTAATTCGCGTTGTTGACAACACCCTGCAGGTCGCATTCATAGTCCCTGACCCTGAATTCGAGGGAGAAAATATACTCTTTCCGGCGGGTTTTCATTATTCTGACAAAGTTTTATTTATCACGTTCTATGATATTTAATAGATATTATCTGACAAGCCACGGAGCAATATAACCATCAGGCCTGACCTGCATCAGAGGTTCAGGAGGCAAAAATTCAATATCAATTTGTTCGGCCCTGCCATTCCCGATCCGGTACATTAAAGACTGATAGGGCTTAAACTGCAGATCCAGTTCATACTGCCTGCCCCGGTAGTTTAAAAAGATGTGACGGGCAAGGGTTTCTGTCTGAAAGGACTGGCCATACTCAAGGGGAAATTTAAGCATATCGCTTTTTGGGTTGGGGAAGAAAACATAAAGGGTCTTCTTATCCTCCCTGGCCCAGTATCGGGGCAATGATTCCCCCCTTACAAAAGGCTGAATATCTTCAGGTATCGAACTGATATCGTGCCGGGACTTCAGAATTTTGTCTGTCAATGTGTTATAATCATTGTGAAGCAAAGTTCCGGGTTCTTTGGGGATTTGTTTCATTATAATGGGCAAACCTTCAGCTGCCAGTTGTTCTATTCGTTTAACAGTTTTGTAATCAACATATTCTGAGTTGAGGTACAGTGCCCTGAATTTGCCATTTCCAACGTGTAAAGTACCGTTTTTTATTTTCCCTTTTTCAAGGAATTCATAATTGATCCAGGAAGGATTATGTCCCGCAAGCTCCTCGGGGAAATATACATATCGCATTTCATAGTGGCCCCAGGCCCAGATGAACTGCTGCTCCTCAGGCATGACGCCTTTTACCCATGCATCCTCTGTCGGCAGGTAAACAGCAATGTCGGAATACTTATTTCCCTTCTTCATGTACCCGGAGATCTTTTCAAGATAACCGTTGAAGAGGGGAAGTTCATCCGCGAAGTGAGCTGATGGTCCGGTGTGGGTGCTTGCGTAGAAGCTTACAGTATCCTGGTTGGCCGGATTGTGCGGTTTACCGTGCCAGATGATATGATTAATTCCATTGGCAAAAAGGGCATCGGCCACAAGCTTGAGGTCAGCTGTCTGCTCTTTCCTCAGATAGTCTGCGGGCCAGCCGTAAAGGCAGGTAAAAGTCTCGGAGGTAACGACATTTTTTCCCGAAAGAAGAGCGGCTGAAGCAGGAATTGCACAGAATTCCGGTTCGAAAAGCATGGATTCTCCTTCCGGTATATCAAGCTTTGCGTAACCTGATATCAAATCGCAGGGTGCTCCAGAAACCTGGCCCCTGGAAAAAAGACCGGCCATGTTAAGACTGTAATCAAACTCTTCATAGAAGGCCAGCACCTTGTCTGAGATCAGGCACATATAGTCGTAAAGATATACCTCAAAGCCCGGCTGATAGATTGAATCCATCAGCGGAGTGATGTCGTAGCTGAATCTTTTCTCAAATTCTTCCTTCATTCCTTCAGCCCATAGATACTCTGTTTCAACTTCCCAGCTGTCGATAAACCCCGACCCCGGTATTCTGGACTGGTATCCCGGAAAAGCTTCCAGCATCCGGTTAAAGTAGGGTATATAATTTGCCGGAGTAAGATGATCCACGACATATCCGGGCAAAGGATGTTCCCATGTACGTGTAATAACCTGCCGCCATCCGGGATCGCCGAATCGTCGGGAAGCCTGTTCAAATGGCACCCTGGAATCACCAAATGGCCAAAGAGTACCTAAGGTGAGGTCACATCCTAGTCCGATGGAGTCAGCATAACGGACAGCATAAGCCACAATATCCCTCCAATCGCTGCTCAGCCACTCCTGGCGCGGAGTGTAGGTTGTATCACCAGGATTGAACCTGTTGAGGGGATATACCCATGCTATTTCCACCTCGCCAAAACCGTTCTTTTTAAGCCAGTCGAGGTTGTAACGAACGTCCTCTTCAGTGATTACCGATGCAAACCACCAGTATCTTGTATAGGGTCTGGATGTCAGTTCAAGGGGATTGGTTTTACCTTCAGGAATACCGGATTCACCTTTCTTGATGCACGACGCAGCACAAAGAATTAATGGCAGCAAATATAACAACAGTCTTGCCATACGGTAGCGCGAGCAGTAAACTCACATTATTTCGGATACCTTCCGAAGAGTTTAAGAATTGCCCTGTGAAACTTATGGATGCTGTGCGGTTTGTAATACATCAGGATGCATTCTTTGGTAATCAGGTTTACATCAGCACCATCAAGCTCTTTGGCAACTTCTTTATTGTCAGACATCTGCTGTATCCAGATCTGTTTAATACCCTTATCAATAGCTTCTTTCACCACGGTTGATGTCTGATCCTTCTTTGTCATAATGATCACACCTTTTATTTCAGGCGGGAGAGAGCCGACATCCTTATAGACCTTTGAACCGAGTATTTCCTCTGCATGAGGGTTAACGGGAACAATATTCATTCCTTTTTCTTTCAGCTCCTTAAATGCGGCATAACCGAATTTCTTCGGGTCGCGCGAGACACCCACCAATGCAACGGGTTCTGATGCAAGGAACTCATCAATTTGTTTCAGTGATACCATCTTTTTAAGCATTTTGATTAGGATATCAAAATTACAAACGCTATCGGTATTTCCGTAAAATAACGGGTAAAATATTTTGATTATCAAAATTTAATTATATTTCCCGCCGGTAACCAGAAAACTTCACCAGTTAAGAAACATCCTAAAACCTCCTGCAATGAGCATACAGATTGTTTTAATGATTGCCTTTTTCCTTCTTATGCCGATTCTTATAATATTTCTTGAAGGAAAGTACAGAATAGTGAAAAAAGCCGGCGGTGTACTGATATGTTATGTTCTCGGGGCATTTGTGGGTAATGTCGGCCTGTTGCCCGAGGAGGCTTACAAATACCAGGATATGCTTTCGCAGCTGACAGTTCCGCTGGCGCTTCCCCTGATACTATTCTCGATGGATGTAAGGAAGTGGCTCAAAATGGCCGGCTCTGCAATATCTTCCCTTCTTCTGGGTCTTTTTACCGTTGTTTTGATGATCTTAGTCGGATACTGGATATTCAGGGAGAGCATTCCTGAAATATGGAAGGTATCGGGTATGCTTACCGGTATATATACGGGTGGCACTCCCAATATGGCCGCCATTAAAACGGCCCTGAATGTCGAGACGGAGGTCTATCTCATGACTCACACCTATGAAGTTGCATTGGGAGCGATATACCTGGTATTCATTCTTTCAGTAGGACAACGGGTATTTCTTATGTGGCTCCGGCCTTTTAAAGCCCCCGAAACGGGCAATCTGACAGTCAGCAACATTAACCTTGAGGAGCAGTATGAATCTTACACGGGATTCTTTAAGAGGAAAACTTTTCTGGGAGTACTCGCAGCTTTCGGCTTATCAGTACTTATATTCGGTTCGAGCTATGGTCTGAGCATGCTTTTTCCTGAAGATTTTTCCACGGCGGCAATAATTCTTCTGATAACCACTTTCGGGATCGTATTCTCATTCGTGCCAAAGGTGAAGAACATTGAAAAGACCTTTCAGGCCGGAATGTATATCATTCTCATATTCTGCCTGGTGGTATCCTCAATGGCTGATATCAGGAAGCTTGTCAACATCTCGTTCGATCTTTTCTGGTATGTTGCCCTGGCAATGTTCGGATCGCACATTCTGCATGCCTTTCTTGCGAGGTTCCTAAAGATAGATGCCGACACGGTAATTATATCGGGGAGCGCTCTTATCTGCTCGCCTCCGTTTGTGCCCGTGGTTGCCGGCGCCCTCAGGAACCGGGAGGTCATACTCACAGGGCTTATTGTGGGTATTGCAGGCTATGCAATAGGCAATTACCTTGGCGTTCTCATAGCCTATGCGCTGAAATAAAAGACTTTATCAGGCCCGGATTATAAATGATTCCGGCACTCCTCATTCTGCAGTCTGACTTCAGTTAACTATCACTTGTTCCTGGAGATGGTATAGCTGATAAAATCCTTAAGTGAGTTCTTGACGTCGGAGTCGGGATAGAAGTCCAGGATTGCCAGTGCCTTGTCGCAGAACTGGTTCATCTTAATCTCGGCATACTCCATCCCTCCATGGTCGGCCACGAAGGAGATCACTTCCTTTATATCGGATCTGGATTTCTTTCTGCTTTTTACAATGGACAGAATATGCCTTCTTGTGGAATTTCCTGATTGTCCGAGAGCATAAATAAGCGGAAGCGTTATTTTTCGCTCCTTGATGTCGTTTCCCGGAGACTTCCCTGTAAGACCATTTCCCTCGTAATCGAGGATATCGTCGCGGATCTGAAAGGCGATACCGATGTTTTCTCCGAAATCCTTCATCATGTGGATTATCTCCGGATCGTCGGTGACTGATCTGGCTCCGCAGGCCGTGCAGGCGGCAATGAGAGCCGCCGTTTTGCTGGAAATAATCCTGAAATAGTCCTCTTCCCTGATATTGAGCTTCCTTGCCTTCTGCAGCTGGAATAGTTCACCCTCGCTCATTGATTTGACGGCCTCAGCAACTATTTCAAGCATGTCAAACCTGTTCTTTTCGATGCTGATCAGCAATCCTCTCGACAGCATATAGTCCCCTACGAGCACGGCTATTTTTGAATTCCACAATGCATTGATTGAAAGGGCTCCCCTTCGTTCCCTTGCGTCGTCAACAACGTCGTCGTGGACAAGCGATGCAGTATGGAGCAGTTCGATGAAAGTTGCCGCCACATATGTCGCCTCACTGATCTCGCCGTTCAGTCTTGCGGAAAGGAAAACCAGCAAAGGCCTCATCTGCTTGCCTTTTCTCCTGAAAATATAATTGAGGATCATTTTTAGCAGAGGTATTTCACTCTGCATAGTTCTGCCGAAAAACGACTCAAACTGAGCCATCTCCTTGCTAACGGGCTTTCTTATATCTGCCAGGTCGGCCATTCAGGAAAGGTCCTTGAACATCTTTTTCTGAAAGATCAGTATTGCACAGACTCCGCAGGTGATCGCAGAATCGGCTATATTAAAGACCGGTCTGAAAAAAACAAACGATTCTCCAGGTCTGAACGGAGACCAGTCCGGCCATGTGGTATTGATTATCGGAAAATAGAACATATCAACCACCCTGCCATGCAGGAAAGATGAATAGCCGCCTTCCGGGGGAAGAAACACGGCAGGCCGGAGATAGCTTTCACTGAATATCATTCCGTAAAATGCGCTGTCGATAATATTTCCGATCGCTCCTGCCATTATGGCGCTTACTGCAAGGATAAGGCCGGTATTGGCTTCTTTCTTTATAAGGCGGACAAGAAACCAGCCGATCCCGGCTATTGCTATAAGCCTGAAGATGCTCAGGATGAACTTACCGGGTTTGCCCCCCATCTCCATACCGAAAGCCATCCCGTTGTTCTCAACGAAATGAAGTAGCCCCCAGTTGCCGAACAGGGGGATCTCATCACCGATCCGCATGGTGGTCTTAACCCAGATCTTAAGTACCTGATCTGCTATCAGAATCAGAATTATAAGCAATAGAGCCTTCTTCCCGGTCGACATAAAGCCTGTTTAAAGTTGAGGCGGGCAAAATAAGAAAAAAATGTCATTAAGATATGGAGCAAGCCCCTTTTTTAATCAGTTCAGGGGCAAGTAATATTGTTATAATTGCCATCCCAGCAGTACCAGTTTTCATTTCCGTACCAGATCAGCGATTTGACCCTTCCGTTTTTCGCCGATGTGCTCCATTCAACATCAACCGAGACAAACTGCTGCAGGGTAAGGTTGTAATAATATATCTTGTAGTAGGCGTTTAAGGTACCGGTTTTAAGACCATATTCGATATAACTGTTCCTGAAGGGATCAGCCACCCGGCTATTGTTAAGTGCCCTCACATAGGTATATTTTACCGAGCCGATCAATGCCCCGGTTTTTGTCCAGTCGATCTGCAGAACAGGCTCCGGAAACTGCGGGCTGTGGTTTACCACCCACTGACCGCCCGTGGCATCAAGCTTTGAAGTTCCGCTGAACCAGAGAAACTCAGGAAAAGCGCCAGCGCCTTCCTTCGAGATGTACATCTCCCAAACCACATTGCTGGCCTGTATGTGCCCGGTCAGCCTCGCTTTAAAGGTCGTGGTCACCTGGTCGACTGTCACACTGACATCATAGCTCCACTGCCACTTACCCTTTTCAAGAAATACCGGGGTTTTGGTTACTGCCATCTGATAGGCTGTAACCGGCACTGCAAGTGTTGCCACCAGCACACCCTTCCATACCATCGCCACACCGGCGGCGAAAAGCCAGTTGCTGTTCTCTGCTCCTTTTATCCCGGGAAATTGAACATCGGATTTTCCCGACGTTTCAAAATTGCTGAAATCGATTGCCATCGATTCAACGAGAGGCAGAACCGGCGGATCTCCCTTGTCTTTCTTGCAGGAAGTGAAGAGACAGACCTGGAAAGAAAGCAATACGATCAGAAAAACTAACTTTTTCATGGCATCAGATTAATTTGATTGTACATCGATAATAACAAATTTAAACCTTTTTTATTACATGAAATAATATATTTTTGATTGAACAAAATCGTTTAATCTCTGTTTAACGTAAAAAACTTCAAATCATGAAAACAGGAAAATTATTAACAATACTCATTCTGGGTTCTGCATTATCTTCAATAACACTTAATTCCTGCGCAGACAACCCGGGCACACTAAAAAATAAAGCTATGGAAGATTTTAACATTCACGAATTCCCGGCATTGCCATATGCCTACGATGCACTTGAGCCATACATTGATGCACTGACGATGGAGATCCATTACGACAGGCATCACAGGGCTTATTTCAATAACTTCATCGCCGCCATTAAGGGGACGGATATGGAAAAAAAGACCATATATGAAATCTTTGCCGGCATCTCCGGGGCAGGCGATGCGGTAAGGAACAACGGTGGCGGGTTCTACAACCATGTGATCTTCTGGAACAACCTTGGAACAGGCTCATCAGGTCCATCGAAGGAACTGACTGAAGCCATAAGCAAGGAATTTGGTTCTTTTGATAAATTCAGGGAGCAGTTCAGCAATGCAGCCAAAACCCGCTTCGGCAGCGGATGGGCATGGCTTGTTATTACACCGGAAGGAAAACTGGCGATCGGCAGTACACCCAACCAGGATAATCCTCTTATGGACGTTTCTCCTTTCAAGGGGATCCCTCTGCTTACCATTGATGTATGGGAACATGCCTATTACCTTAAATACCAGAACAAAAGGCCGGATTACGTGGAAGCTTTCTGGAATGTCGTCAACTGGGACGAGGTAAACAGAAGATACAAGGAAGCTATCAGATAAAAGGTAGAGTCGTTCCGGGGAACGGCTCTGCGGGCATACCATGGTATGCCCGTGTTGCTTGTATATGGGCATCCCATGGGATGCCCATGTTGCATTGAATATCTCAGGTATAGAGAAACCTCTTGATCTTCATGGTTGCGGTTTTCTGGAAGGGCAGAGGCTGCAATTTCACGGAGTGGATCCTGCTGAACTTGTTGACATGGGAATTGACATACTCCTTCAGCTCACTCAGGATTTGTTCCTTTTTCTCTTCAAATCTGTCCTGCAGATCATGTCTTTTATCATCCATCATTTCCCTGATTTCATGCCTTTTCTCATCATATCTGTCCTGCACTTCCTGCTTCAGGTGAAGATACTTCCTTTCCAGTTCTTCCATATTAAGGTGCACCAGGGCAACCAGCCTGCCCTTCTGCTGAATAACCAGGGATTCAACGACATAACGGAAACTGTTGATCACCGATTCTATCTCCTCGGGATAAATGTTTTCACCGCTGGCACCCACGATCATGTTCTTGAGCCTCCCCTTGATGTAGAGATTGCCTGAGATGTCCTGCAGACCAAGATCACCTGTTTTGAACCATCCGTCGGGAGTCAGGAACTGTGCAGTCAGTTCCGGTTCCTTATAGTAACCTTTCATCACACTGGGGCCCCTTGCCCAGATCTCTCCCTCGCCTGTTCGCGGATCGGGATCGTTGATCCTGAGTTCAATTCCTTCAATTGCGGGACCGGTTGATTCAAAAACCGATCTCTGGGGATTGGCACCTGCCAGAAGCGGTGCCGTCTCAGTCAGCCCGTATCCTATCGCATATGGGAACTTTGCTTCCAGGAGAAATTTTTCCACTGTCCGGTTAAGTTTAGCGCCGCCGATACCAAAAAACCTGAGATTACCGCCGAAAGTCACCATCAATTTTTTGCCTGCAACCGCATTAAGCTTCCTTCTGACAGCGGGTATTCTGTAGAGAAGCTTAATAAGGGGTTTACCGTTAAAGGCAGGCAGTATCCTGTTGAAATATATTTTTTCGATTATAAGCGGCACGGTAAGCATCACACTGGGCCTGATCTCTTCAAGTGCCGGAAGAAGCACCGCCGGAGTCGGAGGCTTCCTGAGATAATAGACGCACGATCCGCAAAGCATGGGCAGTATAAGCCCCAGGGTGTTTTCATATGTGTGAGAAAGCGGCAGTACCGACAGAAATTTGTCATTTTCATCGAGAGGCTGTATCTTCTTGCCTTTGAGTGCATTGAAACAGATGTTCCTGTGAGTGAGCATTACCCCTTTCGACCGGCCTGTTGTTCCGGATGTGTAGATAATCGAAGCCAGATCCTCCTCATCAGGCTCATAACTGTTGGCCGGAAGAGCGTCGGGATCAAATTGTGCGGGAGCGTCAGTTCCGGAAAAGATGACGGAAAAATCGTCCATCAGGATGGCAGTGCGAAGGTACTCAGACCTGATTTCCTCAATTTTCCCCTGCATACTGGCCGAAATCACAATTGCCTTCGCTTCCGAGTGCTCCAGAACATTGGCAACCTCCGTATTCGAAAAATCCGGAAGAACAGGTACGGCAACCGCTCCCATAAAAGTAATTGCATAATAAGTGATTCCCCAGTTCGGCATATTATTGCCCAGAATTGCCACACGGTCTCCGGCGGTTATTCCGTGCCTGCCGAGGTGAGCCATTAACGACCCGACCGTCCGGTTCACAGATTCATAACTCAGGGGCTCCTCACCTGCAAAAGCAAGGGCGTCCCTTTTACCATACTTTCTTACCGTTTCCCTGAATATTGCAGGAAATGTTAGCTTCATACCGCTCTCTTCCATCTGTTCATCTAATTGATTTGAAGTGGTGCAAATGTAGACAAATTATCCATTATCTTGTTGAAAATATGATTTTTATTATTCTGACCAGCAGAGTGGACAGGACTTAACGGGTATTTTTAGCAGGGATTACTTACCTTTGGGAAGAATTTATCTTTTGCCGTTATGAACCCGATAATAAGAATTACAAGGGAGTTCTCCTTTGAAATGGCACACGTGCTTTGGAATTACGATGGCCCCTGCAGAAATGTGCACGGACACTCCTATAAACTGTTTGTCACCGTTACAGGGAGAGCTCAGGATGATCCGCAAAACCCGAAAAATGGCATGGTAATCGACTTCACCGACCTTAAGAACCTGGTTAAAAAGGAGATAATTAGCATCTTTGATCATTCTGTAGTGATAGGAACACATATGAATGAGGATAAGACCAGGTTACTCAGGGAGATGTTCAGCAATATAGTTGCCGTGGATTACCAGCCGACCTGCGAGAACCTTGCTGCCGATTTTTCCTCACGGATCAGGAGAAGGTTGGCGCCAGGAGTAAAACTCCATTCCGTCAAACTCTGTGAGACAGCCAATTCCTATGCAGAATGGTACGCTTCGGATAATATTTGAAAACTATGACGGAAAAATCCACCGGAAAACTGTTTCTCCTTGATGCATATGCACTGATATTCAGGTCCTATTATGCATTCATAAAGAATCCCAGGATAACCTCAAAGGGACTCAATACATCAGCGATTTTCGGCTTTCTGCTTACCCTGGAGGAGGTACTCCAGAAGCAGAAACCTTCCCACATAGCCATTGTATTCGATCCGCCCGGACCCACCTTCAGGCACGAAAGGTATCCGCTCTATAAGGCACACAGGGATGAAACACCCGAAGATATCAGAAAAGCGGTCCCATATATAAAGAGGCTTGCTGAGGCATACAGGATACCGGTTATTGAATCGCCGGGATTCGAAGCTGATGATGTTATAGGCACGCTTGCCAGGCAGGCATCGGAAAAAGGATTTGAAACCTTCATGATGACGCCTGACAAGGATTTTGCACAGCTTGTTTCCGACAGGATCTTTATGTTCAAACCCTCAAGGAGCGGAAGCGAATCAGTAATATGGGGTGCGGATGAGGTCAGAAGGGAGTTCATGGTGGAACGGCCTGAACAGGTAATTGATATACTGGCCTTGATGGGAGATACGGCAGACAATATACCCGGAGCTCCGGGTGTGGGCCCGAAAACAGCCATGAAGCTTATTGCGGAATTCGGAAGCATTGAAGGCCTTATCGCCAATACTGATAAACTCAGCGGCAGGCTGAAGGATATTATCGAACAGAACAGGGCGCAGATAGAACTCTCCAGGGAACTGGCCACGATAGAACTTAATGTACCGGTTGAGCTCAGGGAGCAAGAACTGGTTACTGAGAAGCCTGACGCAAATAAGCTTAAGGCTCTTTTTGAAGAGCTGGAATTCAGGACCGTGGCAGCCAGGATCCTGTCAGGTGCTGCCGTAGAGACAAGGCGCGACGACCAGATGGAGATATTTGAAAAAACTGAAGGGCCGGTGCAGGGATCACTTTTCGGATCAGTTGAAGACAACAGGGAGCGCGGGTATAAGAAGATAGGAGATGTTGAACATGAGTATAAACTGGCAGATAATCAGTCTGACCTGAAAAGTCTGGTTGATAAGCTCCTGTCGCTCGATGAGGTTTGCTTTGACACAGAAACGACAAGCATTAATCCCCTGGACGCTGAACTTGTGGCAATTGCATTTTCCTGGGAGAGGCATAAGGGCTACCTGGTTCTCTTTCCTGAATCCCGTTCACATGCGGAAGAATTCCTTGAAATACTTCTGCCGTTCTTCGGAAATGAAAAGATAGTCAAAATCGGTCAGAACCTCAAATTTGATATCCAGGTGCTGGCCAATTACGGGATCGAAGTAAAGGGACCCCTTTTTGACACAATGATAGCACATTATCTGCTGGAACCTGATATGCGGCATAACATGAACCTCCTCTCGGAAACCTACCTCTCATATTCGCCGGTAGCAATAGAATCGCTGATCGGGGAAAAGGGGATCAATCAGAAGAACATGAGGTCGGTTCCTGTTGAAGAACTAAAGGAATATGCCGTTGAAGATGCGGACGTGACCCTTCAGCTGAAGGAGATTTTCCAGCCCCGGCTGACAAAGGAAGGCCTGCAGGATCTGGCCGCAGGGATAGAAATGCCTCTGATAAGGGTTCTGGCAGCAATGGAGAGGACAGGCGTGAGGCTGAACCACGGGGACCTCAGGAATATTGCAGGAGATCTGCGGGGGGAAATCCTCTCACTCGAAGAAGAGATCTACAGGCTTGCCGGTACGGAATTCAATATTTCCTCACCGAAACAGCTGGGAGATATACTCTTCCTGCGCCTGAAACTGGACGACAGGGCAAGGATGACAAAAACAAGACAATTCATTACAAACGAAGAAATACTGCAACGGCTTGCTGACAGGCATCCCATTATCAACAAGGTACTTGAATACCGGGGACTGAAAAAACTGCTTTCGACTTATGTTGAAGCACTGCCCCAGCTTGTCAGTGCCAGGACTGGAAGAATCCATACCTCCTTTAATCAAGCTGTGGCGGCCACCGGCAGGCTAAGTTCCAATAATCCGAATCTCCAGAACATTCCGGTTAGGGATGAGCGGGGAAGGGAGATAAGAAAAGCTTTTGTGCCGGATGACGGATATATTTTCCTGTCAGCCGATTATTCGCAGATCGAGCTCAGGCTGATGGCACATCTGAGCAGAGACAGAAGCATGATCGATGATTTTCTTTCGGGCAACGATATACACGCTGCAACGGCATCGAAGATATTCGGGGTAAATATATCGGAGGTTACCAGGGAGATGAGAAGCAGGGCCAAAACGGCCAACTTCGGCATCATCTACGGGATCTCTTCATACGGCCTTTCGGAGAGGCTTACGATAGGACGAAAAGAGGCAAAGGAGCTGATCGACGGCTATTTTGCATCTTACCCGGGTGTTAAGGCTTACATGGACGAAAGCATCAGGAGGGCCAGGGAAAAGGGATTTGTCACGACGATGTTCGGAAGAAGGAGATATATCCGCGATATCAATTCCCGGAACCAGGTTGTAAGGGGGAATGCGGAACGAAACGCAATAAATGCACCCATTCAGGGCACAGCCGCGGATATTATCAAGCTGGCAATGGTACGGATTCATGAGAGACTGGGAAAAGAAGGATTCTCTGCACGAATGATACTCCAGGTGCATGATGAGCTTATTTTTGAAGTTCCCGGAGCTGAGCTTGAAAGGCTGAGGGAGATGGTAATAAACGAAATGAGCGGCGCTGCTAGACTGGATGTTCCCCTGAAGGTAGACTGGGGTACGGGAAAAAACTGGCTCGAGGCGCATTAAAGACAACCCGGAAATATGGGTCCGGCTGACAGTAATCAGAAAAATATTACATATGGACATAGAAGTTCTGTTCTTCGGAGTGCTGGCCGAGGTAACCGGTACGGGAAGAAAACACTACCGGGATGTTAAATCCTTTGATGATCTGAAATACAGGATCGGGGACGAGTATCCCGAACTGATTCATTATACATACCGCATCGCGGTGAATAACGAAATTGTTACCGAAGATCCCGTTCTCACAGGGGGTGAAGAGATAGCCTTCCTGCCTCCCTTCGCAGGAGGCTGAATGTCAGGTTTAAACAATCATGAAAGAATTATGAATACGTATGTAACCCAAGGTCCGGTGAAGCTTAGCGACATTTCCGAACTTATTGCGAAGGGAGGTGATTTTATTGATGCAGGTGGGCATTCGCTGTTTTTGGGTCAAGTAAGAGCTGATGTATCAGATAATAAGCGTGTTACGGCAATTGAATACTCGGTTTACGAGGGAATGGCCCTCATCGAGGCAGACAAAATAATTGAGATGGTTATGACCGAATTTTCTGATGTGAAATCAGTTAAGATAATCCATTCAAAAGGGATAGTCAAGGCTGGCGAAATCTCCCTTTTTGTAATGGTCTCGGCGGGGCATCGCCGCCAGGCCTCGGAAGCCTGCACCAGGACAGTCGAGCTTATCAAGGAAAGATTTCCCGCCTGGAAGAAAGAGATCCTTGAGGATGGTACTGAATCCTGGAAAGGTGTAAAATAACAATTCAGATCATTTCCAGACCGGCACCGGGCAGACTGCCGGAAAGATCCCCTGCCGGCACTTCCTGCCTGTTGGTAAACATCGAGGGAGCAGGTTTTCCGGAGAGTATTGAATTATATAGTGTCGGATTGGTTAGCAGTTCAATGGCCCTGAGGACCTGTTTATCCCTTT